>JBGVHY010000050.1:0-19963 GCA_045122755.1 Acutalibacteraceae bacterium
TATGGAATTAGTCGCTCAGGGCGTCGGCAATATCGCGTCAGTTCTTTTTGGCGGTATCCCTGCCACAGGCGCTATCGCGCGTACCGCGGCTAACGCTAAAAACGGCGGACGAACACCTGTAGCGGGTATGGTTCATTCGGTAGTTTTACTGCTTGTGTTGCTTTTCTTAATGCCGCTTGCGGGACTTATTCCAATGCCTGCAATCGCCGCAATTTTGTTTGTTGTGGCTTATAATATGAGTGAATGGCGCAAATTTGTGCGCATAATAAAATCAGCACCGAAAAGCGATATCATCGTAATGGGGACAACCTTTGTGCTTACCGTTGTGTTTGATTTGGTTGTGGCAATCGAGGTCGGAATGGTACTGGCGGCTATGCTCTTTATGAAACGAATGAGCGAAGAAACCGCAGTAACAGGCTGGAAATATGTTGACGCTGAAAACGATAAGGACAGCCTTGATTTAAAGGTAGTTCCGCAGAATGTACGCGTTTACGAGATAAGCGGACCAATGTTTTTTGGAGCAGCGGATAAAATTCTCGATGTTACTTTTAAAGATTTCACCCGTTGCTTAGTGCTTCGTATGCGCGGTGTTCCTGCGATTGATGCAACCGCGATGAACTCGCTCGAAATGCTTTATAAAAGATGTAAGGATAAGGGTATTGCGCTTGTGCTTTCGCACGTTAACGAACAGCCGATGCACGTTATGCAAAAATCAGGATTTTATGAAAAACTAGGCGCTGAAAACTTCTGTGCTCATATTGATGATGCGCTCGAAGTTGCGGCGAAAAAATAGTATTCTTTAAAACAGGAGGCAATGTTTTATGTTTAATGCAGAAAAGGTGAAAAATCAATGTGTTGCTTGGATACGTGAGTTTTTTGAAAACAACGGTCCTGACTGCAATGCGGTTGTCGGCATTTCAGGCGGCAAAGACAGCTCGGTTGTGGCGGCGCTTTGCGTTGAAGCTTTGGGTAAAGACCGCGTTATCGGCGTGCTTATGCCTTGCGGCGAGCAGCACGATATCGATATGGCTTATCTGCTTGTAAACCATTTAGGTATAAAGCACTATGTTGTTAATATTAAAGATGCGGTTGAGGGACTTAAAGGCGCAATCCCGAAAGACCTTACAATGTCAAATCAGGCTAATGTAAATCTTCCGCCGAGAATAAGAATGTCAACCTTATATGCGGTTTCGCAGAGCGTAAACGGCAGAGTTGCAAACACCTGTAATATGTCGGAGGACTGGGTTGGTTATGCAACTCGCTACGGCGATGCAGCAGGCGATTTCAGTCCGCTTATGAACCTTACTGTTCAGGAGGTAAAGGAAATCGGCAGAGTGTTGGGACTTCCGGATGTTCTTGTTGATAAAGTGCCGATTGATGGACTTTGCGGTAAAACTGATGAGGATAACCTCGGCTTTACTTATGCAGAGCTTGACCGCTATATCCGCACAGGCGAGATAGACGATAAAGAGAAAAAAGCGAAAATTGATTTGATGCACGAGCGTAATCTGTTTAAGCTACAGATGATGCCGGGCTTTGTGCCCGATTTTGATTAAAAAATTAAAAAAAGCAACCAATGGTTGCTTTTTTTAATGTATAAAACTATGCTATTGTTCGATATATGTAAATCTTTTAACTGTTTTACCGTTATGCTCGACTTTTTCGTCCCACATAGAAATCGGGCGCACCCAAAGACCGCCATCACCGTAAAGCGCGCGGTAAACTACCATATCTTCTAAGGTTTCAGAGTGCTTTGCAACCCCGATAACTTCGTATTTGTTGCCTTTAAAATGCTTATAAATTCCTGTTTTCATTTGTTTACTCCTTAAAATACATAAAACCCTGCTAAATGCAGGGTTCTCGATTGGTGGAGATGATCGGGATCGAACCGACTACCTCTTGAATGCCATTCAAGCGCTCTCCCAAGTGAGCTACACCCCCGATTATGTGATTATAATAGCATATCGGGGGATTTTTTTCAAGTGTGCATTTATTGTGATTTGGATTTTGCGAACAACGATACAATATATGAAACCACTATTGCGGCGGTTATTCCGCCCGCGGTTGCGGCAAGACCGCCTGTAAACACGCCTAAAAATCCCTGCTCGTAAATTGCTTTTTTAACGCCTGTTGCAATGGTGTACCCGAATCCGGTCAACGGAACTGTTGCACCTGCACCTGCGAAGTTTACAAGGTGGTGATAAAGTCCGAAAGCCTCTAAAATAACACCTGCAATTACATAGCAGACTAAAATTCTTGCGGGTGTCAGCTTTGTGTAATCAATCAATAACTGACCGATAACGCAGAGCGCACCGCCGACTAAAAATGCCCAAAGATAAGTCATATTTTCCACTCCTTTTGGATTATTTTTTGAACATTTTATGAGTTTTATTCATAATATAAACTAAAGAGTGAAATTTCATATCTTTTTTATATACTGTCCGTAGAAAAACTTCTACGGGCTTTTTATATGCAAAATCGACAGCGAGAGAAAAATCGTGTTGAAGATGATTTGTACTGTTTACAAGAGCTTGTTTAAGGTGCTTTAAATAGAATTTTTTTGTCAAAATATAATATAATTTTTATATAAAATCATAATATCTTTGTAACCCTCTTTTATTGACAAAATTCCCTTAAAATTATATAATTATAGGTATATTTATAAAGGGAGAAGTGAAACTATATGAAAAACAGTTATGAAAGTCCGCTTTGTTCGCGTTATGCGTCAAAAGAGATGCAGTACATCTTTTCACCGGATATGAAGTTCACAACCTGGAGAAAACTCTGGATTGCGCTTGCTGAAAGCGAGCAGGAACTCGGTCTTAACATTACCGATGAACAGATAGCAGAGCTCAAAGCCCATGTTAACGATGTTGACTATGAAAAGGCTGCCAAATATGAAAAAGAGTGCCGTCACGACGTTATGTCACACGTTAAAGCATACGGCGACCAGTGCCCGAATGCTAAGGGTATTATCCACCTTGGTGCTACTTCGTGCTTCGTTGGCGACAACACCGATATCATTATTATGAAAAAAGGTCTTGAGCTTATCCGTTCTAAAGTGCTTACCGCTATCAAGCTTTTGTCAGACTTTGCGCTAAAATATAAGGATTTGCCGACTTTGGCATTTACTCATTTTCAGCCTGCACAGCCTACGACTGTCGGCAAACGTGCAACTTTATGGATTCAGGATTTGACTTTTGACCTTGAAGAGATTGACTTTGTAATGAACGGTCTTAAACTCCTCGGCTCAAAGGGTACAACAGGTACTCAGGCATCTTTCCGCGAACTTTTTGACGGCGATATTGAAAAAATCAACGCAGTTGACAAGAAAATTGCCGAAAAAATGGGCTTTGAAGCAACCTATGCGGTTTCCGGTCAGACCTATTCAAGAAAAATTGATACAAAAGTACTTAACTGTCTTTCATCAGTTGCTCAGTCAGCTCATAAATTCTCAAATGATATCCGACTTCTCCAGCATCTTAAAGAGGTTGAAGAGCCGTTTGAAAAAGGACAGATCGGCTCATCTGCAATGGCTTACAAACGAAACCCTATGAGAAGCGAGCGAATTGCATCACTCTCCCGTTATGTTATGTGCGATGCGCTTAATCCTGCAATTACCGCCGCTACTCAGTGGTTTGAGAGAACTCTTGATGATTCGGCTAACAAACGTATCTCGGTTGCTGAAGGCTTCTTAGCAGTCGATGCAATTTTAAACCTTGTTATTAATGTTTCCGACGGACTCGTGGTTTATGAAAAAGTTATCAACCAGCGACTTATGTCAGAGCTTCCGTTTATGGCTACCGAAAACATTCTTATGGACGCTGTTAAGCTCGGCGGTGACAGACAGGAATTGCACGAAGCAATCCGCGTTCATTCAATGGCTGCTGCTAAAACCGTTAAGGAAGAGGGCAAGGCAAACGACCTGCTCGAGAGAATTGCTAATGATGAGAGATTCGGTATGTCTTTAGAACAGCTACAGAGCGTTATGAATCCGAAAAACTTTATCGGTATGTCCGATGTTCAGGTTGAAAATTTCATTAAAACAGTTGTAAATCCTATTCTCGAAAACAATTCAGTTTCGGACGAAAAACCTGAAATTAACGTTTAAAATCCAAATAAAGAAGGTAGCAAACAAGTGGCAAAAGAAAAAATTATCGTTCTTGATTTTGGCGGTCAGTATAATCAGCTTATCGCTCGCAGAGTTCGTGATTACAACGTTTATTGCGAGATTTTGCAGTATACTACTCCTATTCAAAAAATAAAAGAAATGGAGCCTACGGGCATCATTTTTACAGGCGGACCAAACAGCGTTTATGACGAAGCTTCACCGCATATTTCTAAAGAGATTTTCGAGCTTGGAATCCCGATTTTAGGTATCTGCTACGGCTGTCAGCTTATGGCTTATACTCTCGGCGGTGTTGTTGCCGAGGCTGATGAGGCAACCGCGCGCGAGTACGGCAAAACTGAAACTTTCTATGATGAAAATTGCGTGCTCTTTAAAGATTTGCCGAAAACAGGCATCTCGTGGATGAGCCACGGCGACTATATTTCGGCAGTTCCTGAAGGCTTTCGCGTTACTGCTCATACCGCAGTTTGCCCGACAGGTGCAATGGCGAATGACGAGAAAAAACTCTACGGCGTTCAGTTCCACCCTGAGGTTAATCACACCGAAAACGGCAAGGATATGCTTTATAAATTCCTTTATGATATCTGCGGATGCCGCGGTGAGTGGAAAATGGAGGACTATATCGAAAATACCGTTAAAGAAATACGCGAGTTAGTGGGAAACGACGGTGTTGTTTTAGGTCTTTCGGGCGGTGTTGACTCTTCAGTTGCCGCAGCGCTTATCTCAAAGGCAATCGGCAAGCAGTTGACCTGCGTTTTCGTTGACCAGGGGTTAATGCGAAAAGACGAGGGCGACTTTGTTGAACAGACTTTTACAAAGCTTTTTGATATGAACTTTGTAAGAGTAAACTGTAAGAATACTTTTTATGACAAATTAAAAGGATATACCGACCCTGAGGACAAGCGCCACATTATCGGTACTGAATTTTATAAGGTTTTCAGCGAAGAAATTAAACAAAATTACGGCGACGGCTATTTCGCACAGGGCACAATTTACCCTGACAGAATCGAGAGCGGAAAAGGTGATGCCGCTAAGATAAAAACCCATCACAATCAGGTTAAAATCACTGATGAAGTGCAGTTTAAAGGCGTAATCGAGCCGCTTAAGGACTTGTTTAAGGACGAAGTTCGCAAAGTCGGCGAGATGTTAGGCTTGCCGCACGAATTAGTATGGCGTCAGCCGTTTCCGGGTCCGGGACTTGGAGTAAGAATTATCGGCGAAATCACCGAGGAACGAGTAAAACTCTTGCAGGAAGCAGACGCAATTTTGCGTGATGAAATGGACAAGTGCGGCTATGCAAAAGAGCTTTCGCAGTTCTTCGCAGTATTGCCGGGTGTTAAAACCGTAGGCGTAATGGGGGATGCAAGAACCTATGCAGAGCTTGTTGCAATCCGCGCAGTAACAACCGATGATTTTATGACTGCCGACTGGGCAAAAATCCCGTATGATGTACTCGGCAGAGTGTCAAACCGCATAATTAATGAGGTACAGAACATCAACAGAGTTGTGTATGATATAACTTCCAAACCACCAGGAACAGTGGAATGGGAATGATTTTGCAAAGCAAAATCAACTATGATCGTTTCGCAGAAAAGATCATATTATAACATTTGGCGAAGCCAAATTCATAACTCTAAACTCATAACTAAAAACACTCAATGCGAAACGAGTTATCAGTTATGATTGCCTTCGGCAAGTTATGATTGGCTTCGCCAAGTTTGTTTTAAGGAGTTTTTATGTCAGAGAGTATTTTAAGATAAGTCCAAAAAGTATGCAAAAGATAAGTTCAGTCTTTACTTGTGAGAGCAATATGTTTTATTTCAAGCGTAGAAATTTCAAAGTGATATGTAATCGTAAAGATCTGCTCTCGGGTTTAGATACGAACTCCAACAATTCAATCTTCTGGGGAATCAACAAACCTTGGTCAAATCCCGATTCGCAGATCGTGGCTTCTAAATTGCCATTTCGGATAATATTTAGGGCATAAATAAGCCAAAGAAGAATCTCAAAAATGAATGGGAATAAAGCATAAAATCCCAGAGCGAGGCGCACTTCATTACGGAGTGCGCCTCAGTTATATTCGCCTTACTGTGAGTGATATCACTTTTAAGCACCGAACAAGGTGCTTTTTTATATTTATTATCAAATATTATCAAAAAATATTGAAATTTATATATAAATGTTATATAATATTCCCGTTATAAAGGAATGTAAATCTTTTAAAATGAAAGGACTATTTCAAATGGAAAACAAAGAACGTAAAGTTGGTACTATCTCAAGGGGTATTCGTTGCCCTATTATCCGCGAGGGTGATGACCTCGCAACTATCGTTACAGACAGCGTTTTAGAGGCTGCTGAGGCTGAAGGTTTTTCTCTTCGTGACCGCGATGTAATCTCACTTACAGAGTCAATCGTAGCTCGTGCTCAGGGTAACTACGCATCTGTTGATGATATCGCGCAAGACGTTAAAACAAAGCTCGGCGGTGAAACAATCGGCGTTATTTTCCCGATTTTATCGCGTAACCGTTTTGCTATCTGTCTTCGCGGTATCGCAAAAGGCGCTAAAAAAATCGTGCTGATGCTTTCTTATCCGTCTGACGAAGTTGGTAACTGTTTAGTAAGCCTTGATAAAATCGACGAAGCAGGTGTAAATCCATACAGCGATGTGCTTACTGAAGCTAAATACCGCGAGCTTTTTGGTGAAAATAAACACGAGTTCACAGGCGTTGACTATGTTCAGTATTACGGCGACCTTATCCGCGAGTGCGGTGCTGAGGTTGAAATTGTTTTTGCTAATCAGGCTAAGGCAATTCTTAATTACACAGATTGCATTATCAACTGCGATATTCACACTCGTGCTCGAACAAAGAGAATCCTTAAAGCAGCAGGCGCTAAAGTTGTTTGCGGTCTTGATGAGATTATGAACGCTCCTGTAAACGACAGCGGATGCAACGAAAAATACGGTCTTTTAGGTTCAAATAAATCAACCGAGGATAAGGTTAAACTTTTCCCAAGAGAGTGTAAAGATTTAGTTCTTGATATTCAGAAGAGAATTTTAGATAAAACAGGTAAACACGTTGAAGTAATGGTTTACGGCGACGGTGCTTTCAAAGACCCACAGGGTAAGATTTGGGAGCTTGCTGACCCGGTTGTTTCTCCTGCATTTACTGACGGTCTTATCGGCACACCTAATGAGCTTAAACTCAAATATTTGGCTGATAATGATTATAAGGATTTATCAGGTGAAGCGCTCAAAGAGGCTATTTCAAAGAGTATCCGCGAGAAAGACGGAAATCTCGTTGGTAATATGGCTTCTCAGGGTACAACTCCTCGTCAGCTTACTGACCTTATCGGTTCACTTTGCGACCTTACCAGCGGCTCAGGTGACAAGGGAACACCTGTTGTCCTCGTTCAGGGCTATTTCGATAACTACACAAACTAATGGGGGATATTAAAATGAATAACGTAAGACCTGAATCAATGCAGAGAATCACAACGAAAGAACTTGCAGATGCTTTTATTGCGGAACAAGTTAAAGAAATCCGCGAACAGGTAGGCGATAAAAAGGTTCTTCTCGCTCTTTCGGGCGGTGTTGACTCATCGGTTGTTGCCGCTCTTTTAATTAAAGCTATCGGCAAACAACTTGTTTGCGTTCACGTTAACCACGGCTTACTCAGAAAAGGCGAACCTGAACAGGTTGTGAAAGTTTTCCGCGATGAAATGGATGCTAACCTCGTTTATGTTGACGCTGTTGACCGTTTCCTTGGTAAACTTGAGGGTGTTTCTGCACCTGAGAATAAAAGAAAAATCATCGGCGCTGAGTTTATCCGCGTTTTCGAGGAAGAAGCAAGAAAATTAGAGGATATCGAGTTTTTAGCACAGGGTACAATTTACCCAGATATCCTTGAGTCCGACGGCGTTAAGGCGCATCACAATGTTGGTGGACTTCCTGAAGATTTGCAGTTTGAATTAGTTGAGCCTGTAAGACTTCTTTTTAAAGATGAAGTTCGTGTTGTAGGTTCAGCGCTCGGTCTTCCTGATAATATGGTTTACCGTCAGCCGTTCCCGGGACCGGGTCTCGGCGTTCGTTGTCTCGGTGCTATCACAAGAGATAGACTTGAAGCAGTTCGTGAGTCGGATGCCATCTTGCGTGAAGAGTTTGCAAAAAACGGTCTTGAGGGCAAGGTTTGGCAGTATTTTACCGCTATTCCTGATGTTAAATCAGTCGGCGTTAAAGATGGTAAACGTTACGAAGGTTACCCTGTAATCATTCGTGCGGTAAATACAACTGATGCTATGACCGCAACAGTTGAGGACGTTCCGTTTGCGCTCTTACAGCATATCACCGCAAGAATTACCGCAGAAGTAGACGGTGTAAACCGCGTGCTTTATGACCTCACACCAAAGCCTGTCGGCACAATCGAGTGGGAATAATACCAACTTAATATAATATATCTACTATAGCAGACAGTGCTTTTCATTGTCTGCTATTATTTTTATTATTCACATTTTTCGAGTGCAATTATTATCGTATCAGAGCCACCGAAATCGTAAATCACGATATAATTTACAACTAACAGAAGCACGGCGGCAGGGAGAAATCCTTGCCGCTAATTTTTTTGAAAAAATAAATTTGTGTGTCACCTTTTATATTGCCCGTGCATCTATATATCAGAACAGCGAAATGATGGTATGGTTATGGTATTCAGTAGTTTACAATTTATCTTTATATTTATGCCGATATTCTTCGGGTGCTACTATATTGTACCCGATAAATTAAAGAATTCTATATTATTTATTGGAAGTTTGTGTTTTTACTTTGTGGGCACGATCCATAACCCCGAACATTTTATAGTGTTTATACTAAGTATTATTGCGGATTTTGTGGTTGGTGTATGGATTGAAAAATTTTCGGCACACAAGAAGGTATTATTGACCATAGGCATAAGTTTACACTTAATCAGTCTGGCCGCATTTAAGTATTCCGGTTTTGTAATAAACGAAATTGGTCGGCTCAATCCGAGTTTTAACTTTACGGCAGATATTGTATTGCCTATTGGCATTTCTTTTTACACCTTTCAAGGAATTTCATATATTGTTGATGTTTACCGAGGAACTACAAAGGCACAACAAAGTTTGCTTAAATATACGATATATATTTCAATGTTCGAACAGCTCATTGCCGGTCCGATTGTTACTTACGGTCAAGTGGAAAAAGAACTGTATAAGCGGCAAATCAAAACATCATCTGTGCTGAGAGGTATCGGCATATTTATTTTCGGATTAGGATTAAAAGTGCTACTTGCTAATCCTATCGGAAAACTGTGGTCGCAGACTTGTGCGATTGGGTTTGAAAGCATATCTACACCGCTTGCGTGGATGGCGATAATAGCATTTTCTCTTCAAATATATTTTGATTTTTTCGGTTACTCCCTGATGGCTATAGGTCTTGGAAAAATGCTCGGATTCAAGCTACCGAAAAACTTTGACCACCCATATACAAGCCTTACAATGACAGAATTTTGGCGGCGGTGGCATATAACACTTGGGACTTGGTTTAGAGAGTATGTATATATCCCTCTTGGCGGAAATCGCAACGGCAAAATTGCTACTGTCAGAAATCTGCTTATCGTATGGTTGCTTACGGGGTTGTGGCACGGTGCAGGATATAATTTCGTTTTATGGGGAACAGTTCTGTTCATTATCATAATGCTTGAAAAATTCTTTATAGGAAAATATCTTAATAAAATGCCTGTCATTGCCCACCTTTATATGTTCATATTGATCCCGATTACTTGGGCAATATTCGCTATTGATGATATAGGGCAGCTTTGGGTGTTTTTTACTCGGTTGTTCCCGTTTTTCGGTCAAGGTGTATGGTCGATATTTAGGTATGACTACCTAAAATACTTAAACTTATTTTATCCGTTTTTTATTGCAGGTATATTGTTCTCGACAAGATTGCCGTTTCGTATTTTGAAACGAATTAAAAGCCGTGTTGTTATATGCCTGCTGTTATCGGTGATTTTCTGTGCAAGTGTATATTGTATGTACCGTGGCTTTGATGATCCGTTTTTATATTTTAGATTTTGAGAGGTAAAGAAAATGAAAAAGTCAAATTTAGTTACTCTTTTGTCCTTATGTTTTTTAGTTGTTGCTGTTATACTGTTTATGTTTCTTTGGAAAACCCCATCTTCAAGCTCCGGCACAGAAACCGACAACAATTCGGTAACGCAAAACGATATTATATTGACTCCCAAAGACACCTTAGAAGATACAAACTCTACGCAAACAGAGGGTGGTTACGAAGCGAGTACATCTATAACAGAAACATCAACGACGGAAAATATAACAACGCAACCAAACAGCGATATTTCTATGGATGATGCTCTGTTCATCGGTGATTCAAGGACAGTGGGACTTATGGAGTATGCAGGTATCGACGGAGCAGACTATTTTTGCACGGTGGGAATGAGTGTTTACAACATTCATAAAAAGCCTGTTTCTGTTCCCAATGTCGGCAAGGTGACTTTGACGGAGTTGCTGAATAGCAAAAAGTATGGTAAAATATATATAATGCTCGGCATCAATGAAGTGGGATACAAATTTAGCAACACCATCGAAAAATACAGTGAGTTGATTGAATTTGTTAAAAGCAAACAATCCGATGCTGTTATTTTCATACAAGCAAATCTGCACGTTACGAAAAGTCGTTCGGATAGCGATAAGGTGGTAAACAATACTGCTATTAACGGGTTAAATGCAGAATTGGCAAAACTCGCTGACGGAAAAAGCAAATTTTATCTTGATGCCAATATTCTGTTCGATGATAAAACAGGCGGACTATCTTCCGACAAATCGAAGGACAGCACACATCTTTATGCTAAATATTACAGTGAGTGGGGCAAATGGATCATAAGACAAACGGCTTCACTAATCGGGGAGGGATGATTTTGACCGACAAAGACGCATTTTGCGAACATATACGGCTTTGTGAAAACGCAATGTATTCTTTGGCTTTTTCTATTGTCAGGAACGGTTCAGATGCGGGCGAAATTATCAGTGAATCCATATACCGAGCCTATAAAAATTTAGACACACTAAAAAACGAAAATTCTTTTAAGCCGTGGATATTGCGTATTGTTCATAATACAGCAGTTGAAATGATCCGCAAAAATTCAAAAATTATACCTATGGAAGAAACACCGGACATTCCCGATGACAGTCCCGAAAACGACATAACTACAAGTCTTACAGTTCGTGAGGCTGTGAATAGCCTTAAACAACCCTACCGTACAGTTGTTGTGCTGTTTTACTATGAAAATCTTTCGGTATCAAAAATCGCACAAATTACAAACACGAATGTGGTTGCTGTAAAAAAGCAGCTTTCTCGTGCCCGAAAGATGCTGCGAGAAATTTTGAAGGAGGATTTTAACGGATGAATGATTTTGATAAGTATATAAAAAGCAAAGCGGCACAAGAACAGACAGAAATTCCTGATTCTGTGAAAAACCATATAGAACAAACGCTTGCCGACTTGCCCGAAAAGAAACCCGTTATAAAACAAATTCGCATATTACCCCGTATTGCGGCGGCAGCAGCATGCTTTATTTTTATAACGCTTTTCTTATTGCCTAATGTGAGCGTAGCATACGCACAGGCTCTGGAGCAAATTCCCGTAATCGGTGATATTGTTCAGGTAGTAACTATCCGTAATTATTTCTATGCTGACGATAAACACGAAATGGGTATTGATGTACCGCAAATAGAGGGTGAGGATAGCGAAGCTGTTGATTATATAAACAAAGATGTCAGCGAGCTTACAACTGCTCTTGTAAATCAGTTTTATAAAGACCTTGAAATTACTGGGAATAATGGCTATGGCTCTATCCACGTTGATTATGAAGCGACAACGAATACAGATCGTTGGTTTACGCTCAAATTATCTGTAAGTGAAACGGCGGCAAGCAGTAATACTTATTTTGAATTTTATCACATTGATAAAAAGCAAGGAAAGATAGTCGAGCTTGGCGACCTGTTCAATACCGATAAATTTTCCGATATTCTTGTGGCAGAAATCAAAATGCAAATGCAAGAGCAAATGGCAAACGATGAAAATATCTCATATTGGATAAATAATAGTGGGATAGGCGAAGAATTTGCAACTGTCAGTGCAGACCATAATTTCTATTGGAATGAAAACGGCGATTTAGTAATTATCTTTGATGAATACGAGGTTGGTCCCGGCTCAATGGGAACTCCCGAATTTGTTATAGATAGAGATGTCATTAAGGATATTTTAAAATCGGAGTTTAAAGACATTATTTTATAATGTGGAGGTTATTTCTTTTACAAAATCTATTGAAAAAACGACAATTAGCGTGTATAATATCATTGTTGGCGTGACAACACGATGACAACAAAAATCTTGATAGTCCGTATTTTGCGGATAATCTGAACACTCCCGATAATGTGTGCAAAAATACCCATACAAAATTGTTTAAGTTACAGCTTTCGGGAGCGAGTGGGAATAAAGCAACTAAAGTTGCAGTGAAAAAGTAAAGGTGAATAGTGAAGAGATGAGGTATCGCCGTTGGCGATAAATTAAAATTCTTCACAATATCTTTATTAAAACTATAAACAAAAAGGCGGCAGGGATTTTTCCTTGCCGCCTTTTCTGCATTTAAGACATAGGTGAACTATAATAATGTGTATTTTGCGGTCAGCACTTCTTCACAATCGTCCTCGGCGTTATCCGTAATAAGCTCACGCTCGAAGTCAATGTTGTTTTGCTTCAGGCAAAGCTCAAGGAAACATAGAAAGATACCAATATCAATACGATTATAATGTGTTACCTTTTTAACAGGCATTATTCCGCGCTTGCCAGGCTTTTTATACCGATAGACAGTCAACGCTTTTTCTTCTGCTGTTACTCTCCAAGGTTGTGTGTTGCAGGCGCTGGGTGTAAACCTGACGATATTTCCTATCTCTCGATAATTTTCACCGTTCCAAATTTCATCAAGCGGTTTGCGCTTAGATTTGAACATATCTTTGCGGAACTTATTATCGGCAACCTTGGCAATGGCGATCATAATTACGAAATCAAGGCCGTTATAGGTCATCTCATCGGGCTTGCCAATACCGAACCACAACGCTCCGATACCGAGGGATGCCAAAAACAGATCAAGTTGTTCTCCGATATAACCGATATTTTGTAAATAATTATCCTTTTTCTCGCTGTAAAGAAGAATACAGTATTCCTGCCTACGCTTGCAGGTAGTCTTGTCGGCGGGGACGATTCTAATATCTGTCTTTATATCGCTGATAAGCGGCCGAAAGGTTTTGTATGCTTCCTCGACTTTTTGCAATTCTGAAAACTCAATAGTATCTATATCACGAAATATGTGAAAGGATTTCCGTTTAAATATCATTTTGTAAAGATTGTTGTCCATATATGCTACTCCTTGAATGTTTCTATAAGAGATTATAGCACAAAATATTATAAATATCAATATAATTTAATCTAAAACGAAAAATATTTATCGTAAAACATTAAAAAAGTATTGACAAACATTAAAAGGCGTGTTATAATTTCATCATCAAATAAAATTTGGAGGTTTGAATTATGAAAGGTATTAACAAACTGGCAAAAATCATTACAAAGATATTGGAGGTGTTTCACTGGGTTGCTGTCCTGCTTATGACGGCAGCTACCGTCTGCTCGGTAGTTGCTCCTAAATGGATCGGTTATTTCGTCAGCTTTGATGTTAAAGAAGGCTACGGTGCAGATCTTTCTGTATATGGCTTTGAAGTACATTCCGCTGTTACTGACGGTAATGTGGATATGACATCCTTTATGCTTTTTGGCATCGGTGCCATTATAATTCTGGCTATTATGGCAATGGTATTCCGTAATCTGTATCTTATTTTCAAGAAATCCGAAAATGCTACTCCTTTCCAAAAGGATAATATCCGTATGATGAAAGAAATCGGTATTTTCTCTATTGCTGTTCCGGTGATTGGAATTATTATGAGCATCATCGTGCGTCTTGTAATCGGTGTTGATGCTGCTGAAATCAGCATTAATCAAAGTGGCATCTTTATGGGAATTATTGTTCTGTGTCTTACACAGTATTTTATTCACGGAGCTAAGCTTGAAAAAGATGTAGATGGACTTGTGTAAGGAGGATACTATGGGTAAAATAGTTCTTCGACTTGATAGAATGATGGTGGAAAGAAAAATATCCTTAAATGAGCTTGCTGAGAGAGTGGGCATTTCCAATGTCAATCTGTCCAAAATTAAAAATAACAAAGTAACCGCTATCCGCTTTTCTACCCTTGCGGCCATCTGCGAAGTGCTGGACTGCGAAGCGGGAGATATTCTTGAGTTTCAGAAAGATTGATAATTAACAAAAGTATAGGCAGTCAGAGATTTTCTCGACTGCCGTTTTCTTTTTAGTATTTTTCTTAAGATACTTGAAAAACGGGGCTTTTAGGTTTATAATACTTAAAAAAGTTTAGAGAAAAAGCAGGGATAAAAATGAAATTTTCAAATCGTATGGAACGGTTTGGCGACGAGATTTTCGCCGCTTTAAACGTAAAAAAAGTTGAATTAGAGGCTTTGGGGCGCAAAATTTATAATTTAAGCGTAGGTACGCCTGATTTTGAAACACCTGAGCATATCCGCAAAGCAGTGGCAGATGCGGCGATGGACTCTAAGAATTGGAGATACAGTTTGCGTGATATCCCTGAGCTTTTAGATGCGGTCTGCAATTATTATAAAAACCGCTTCGGCGTGAGCATTACACCTGAACAGGTTGCAAGCTGCAACGGCAGTCAGGAGGGAATGGGTCATATCGGTATGGTGCTTTGCAATGAGGGCGATACTGTTCTTTTGCCCACACCTTGCTACCCTGTATTTATTGCAGGCGCAAAAATGGCAGGTGCAGAGGTCTGGTACTACCCGATGACAAAGGAAAACGGCTTTTTGCCGCGAGTTGCGGATATCCCTGAAGATGTAGCCAAAAAAGCAAAATATATGATTGTTTCGCTTCCTGCAAACCCAGTCGGAAGCGTCGGAACACCCGAAATTTACAAAGAAATCGTGGATTTTGCGAAAAAATATGACGTACTGATTATTCACGATAATGCTTACAGCGATATTATTTTCGACGGTGTAGAGGGACACAGCTTCTTTAATACACCCGGCGCTATGGACGTGGGCGTTGAGTTTTTCAGCCTTTCAAAGAGTTTTAATGTTACAGGCGCCCGAATGAGCTTTTTGATTGGTCGAAGTGATGTTGTTGCGGCTTTCAGAAAGCTTCGCAGTCAGATAGATTTCGGTATGTTTTTGCCGATACAGTATGCCGCAATCGCGGCACTGAACGGTCCGCTTCAATCTGTGAGAGAGCAGAATAAGATGTATCAAGACCGCAGAGATGCGTTGTGTCAGGGGCTTCGTTCTATCGGCTGGAATGTTCCTGACAGCAGCGGCAGTATGTTTGTATGGGCGCCGTTGCCTGAAGGTTATAACGACAGTATGGCTTTTTGTATGAAGCTTGTCGAGGAGTGCGGCGTACTTTGTACACCCGGTTGCAGTTTCGGACCTATGGGCGAGGGTTATGTGCGCTTTGCTCTTACAATTCCGCCTGAAACAATTAAGCTTGCGGTTGAGGAAATAGATAAAAGCGGAATTTTGAATATTTAAGACAAAAAGGAGTGCTTTGGCACTCCTTTTTAAATAAAACAAAAATTTATCATACAAAATGTAAAATATACTTGATAAAGTGTAAAATAAATGCTATACTGTGAATACAAAATCAAAAGGAGATGTTTTTATGTCAGATACACATTCATTGGATTACACTTTAGGCGTTATAGCGGGTATGCTTTTTGCAATGATTTTTGCGGTAATCGTTACCGCTGTTCATAAGAAAAGAAATAAGCAGAAACCGTATTATGATGAGCGCCAGCAGATAGCACGCGGCAAGGCTTATGAGATAGGTTTTTTCACACTTATGTTTTACTTCATTGTTTACGGATTTGTTGATACGCTCGGTGTTGTATGGTGTGAAAATTTTGTGGGTATTTTCATCGGTATTTTAATAGCAATAGCGGTGTTTGTGGTTACTGCAATCCGAAAAGATGCTTACATCAGAATTAATGAAAATATCAAATCGTTTTTAATTTTAGGTGCGGTTATTGTCGTTATAGAAGCGGTATGTACAGTTATGAATTTTATCGACGGTACTTTTCTTGAAAACGGAAAGCTTAGCACAAGCAGTATTGCTATGTTTGTCGGTATACTCTGGCTTGTTATTTTAATTGCTTTGTTGGTTCACAATCGCAAGCTAAAAAAAGAAGAAGCGGTGGAAGAATAAATGAAAAATCTGAAACTAAAATCAGCGCGTGCGGCTAAGGATATGTCACAACAGGCTTTAGCCGAGGCAGTCGGCGTTTCGCGTCAGACTATAAATGCAATTGAAAAAGGGGATTATAACCCGACAATCAATCTTTGCATTGCAATCTGTAAGGAGCTTGATAAAACGCTTGACGAGCTTTTCTGGGAGTAATAAAAATGAGTGCTTTGTGAGTCTTTCTTATGAGAAGCTCTCAATGCACTCTTTTTTATAAATTGAGATATAATAGTAGAAAATTACTGAAAACTGTGTTATAATATTTCGTATAATTTTAAAAACAAGGAGCATCAAAATGGAGAAGTTTTTTAAACTTAAAGAGAGGGGAACTACCGTTAAAACCGAGTTTATCGCCGGTATGACAACCTTTTTTGCAATGGTTTATATCCTGATGGTCAATGCAAATATGTTTTCCGACCCGTTTGGTGACGGTTCAAATCCGCTGGGAGTTTCTTACGGCGCAATTTATATCGCAACTGCGATTTCGGCTGTAATAGGCACGTTTTTAGTAGGTCTGCTTTCAAATCTGCCGTTAGCGCAGGCAAGCGGTATGGGACTTAATGCGTTCTTTGTTTATACTGTTTGCATCGGTTTCGGACTTTCTTATGCAAATGCGCTTGTAATGGTTCTTATAGACGGCGTGGTTTTCATTCTTTTAACCGTAACAGGTCTTCGTAAAAAGATTTTCGATGCCTTGCCACACGCTGTAAGAGTTGCAATCGGTCCGGGTATAGGACTTTTTATTGCGTTTTTAGGCTTTCAGAATGCAGGAATCGTTGTAGCTGACTCCTCAACCTGTGTAAATCTTGCCTCGTTTAACCTGTTTAATCAGAGCTGGGGCGATATTATGCCGATGGTTGTAACTCTGTTTACATTCCTTTCGATAGTTATTATGGCGCGCAAAAATGTCCGCGGCTCGGTACTTTTGGGAATGCTCGGCGGTATGGCGCTTTACTATCTGCTCGGACTTACTGTTCCTGATTTTTATGCAAATCTAGGTATTAATATGATAAGTCCGATTCAAGCTTTTAAGGAATTTGGCACACAATCCTTTTTCAAGGTGTTCACCGAGGGTTTTGATTTTTCCGCATTTGTTGCAGAGCATGGAAGCACAAATCTTATTCTTACTATTGTAACAACATCACTTGCTTTTTGTATGGTAGATATGTTTGATACTATCAGCACTCTTTATGCGGCTTGCGAACGAGCAGATTTGCTTGATGAAAATGGCGAGGTTATTAATATGAACCGCGCAATGCTTTCCGATGCAATTGCAACAACTACAGGTGCTGTTTGCGGTACTTCTACCGTTACAACCTTTACCGAAGTTACCGTTGGTGTTGCCGAAGGCGGACGCACAGGTTTAACTTCGATTTTCAGCGGAATATTCTTCTTTATTGCTATGTTTTTAAGTCCGATTGCTCAGCTGATTCCGAGCTGTGCAACTGCTGCGGCGCTTATCTATGTCGGCGTGCTTATGATTATGTCGATTAAAAATGTTGATTGGTCGGAGCTTAAAATAGCAGTTCCTGCATTTCTTACTCTTGTAATTATGCCGTTTACTTATAATATTTCTTACGGCATTGCATTTGGGCTTATTTCTTATGTTGTTATCAGCATTTTCTGCGGTGACATAAAGAAAATCAAGGTAAGCTCATGGGTTATTATGCTCCTGTTTATCGCAATGTTGCTGCTTACACATTAATAAATTTAAAATGGCGGAAGGTAACTTCCGCCATTTTTATTCGATATTTTCTTTTAGCATCGCAGTAAATTCATCTAAATAAATCTTATGTGCTATTGCAATCGCAGTGTTGCGAAGTAATGTTTTTTCATCCGAATTGAGTGAGCTGATTTCATCAATTGAGTCTTTAAGTCCAAACACAAATTTTAAGATATTTTCAAACTCCTTGCAAAAGTATTCATATGCGATTTTGCTTTCATAAGTATCTTTTTGTAAGTTTATCATAAGCTGCAAATCCTCTAATGACAGCACCGTTTTTGCAATCGCAATAAAAATTATATAAGCAATCTGCTCGCGGTTGTAAAACTTCTTAATGGGGTTTGCGATTATTCCTTTTTTAACATAATTACTTATCATAGAGCTTGTGATTGTAATATTCGGCAGTGGCTCTAAATATCCTGCAACAAATTTCACAACCTGCTCAAGATAAAGTCCTACATCAGGAATCTCCGAAAAGGAGGGAAGCTTGAAGCCCTTTATTGATTCGGTCATTATATCTTTCATTTTCTGTTCCATAAGCGCCTCTTCTATATGAATATAAAAGCATTATATCACTAATATACAAAGATTTCAACATCTTTTAACAGGTTTTTCAAAAACCATTGACAAAGTATAGTTTAACTTGTTATTATGTATTTATAAAATATTTGAAAAACAGGAGATAAAAATGAGTGATTTTAAAATAGTTGCAGACTCATCGTCAGATATGCTCGATATAAAAAATGTACCTTTTGAGTCGGCACCGCTTAAGATTAGAACAGATGAAAAAGAATATATTGACGACCGCAATCTTGATGTTGAAAATATGGTAGATGAACTGCTTAAATTCAGCGGTAAATCAGGCTCTGCGTGTCCAAGTGTAGGCGATTGGCTGAACGCTTTCGGCGAAGCAAAATATATTTTTTGCGTTACAATTACAAGCGGTCTTTCAGGCAGTTATAACTCTGCGTGTATCGCTAAGCACGAGTATGAAGAAAATCACCCTGACCGCAAGGTTTTTGTTATTGATTCTTTATCGGTAGGTCCTGAAATGATGCTTATAATTGAAAAGCTAGAAGAACTTATTGAAAAAGGCAATTCTTATGAGCAAATCTGCGAAGAAATCACCGAATATCAAAAACATACTGCGCTTGTGTTTGTGCTTGAATCCTTGCGAAATCTCGCAAATAACGGTAGAGTAAACAAAATCGTGGCATCTGCCGCAGGAATTTTAGGTATCCGCGTTATCGGCAAGGCGAGTGACAAAGGCGACCTTGAACAGCTTTCTAAAACGCGCGGAATGGCAAAATCTATTGAAAAAGCTGTTGTGATTATCCGAAGCTTAGGATATAATGGCGGCAAAATTCGCATAGGTCATTGCTGTAACGAAGAAGCTGCAAAAGCAATCAAAGATATTATTACTCATCAGTTTTCTCAGGCTGAGGCAACTATTTATAAGCTGAGAGGTCTTTGCAGTTTTTACGCTGAAAAAGGCGGTCTTATCGTAGGGTTTGAGAAATAGCAAAGCAAGAGGAATAGTTATGTCAGAAAATAAATCCGTATTTCAAATGATAAAATTTACGCTGTTTTCAATTTCGGCAGGTGTAATTCAGGTAGCGTCGTTTTCGTTACTTAATGAGCTTTTAAAGCTTGATTACTGGGCGTCTTACCTCACCGCGCTAATTCTTTCAATTC
>JBGVHY010000051.1:0-6223 GCA_045122755.1 Acutalibacteraceae bacterium
CCTGCAGCGGCAAACGGCAGGTCATTCGACAAAGAAATATCAAATGTGATAACATCGCCAAGATAAAGACTAGACTCAGGCGGCAATTGGACTTTCATATAATACTTGGTATTACCGCCTACAACTGCAGAGTTTACAGCAAGGATTTCAGCTTCAATTGTAGCATTTTCTGCAACCTCTTGAGTTTCCTCGACCTCGATATCTTCGCGTTTTAAGTTCGCGATATAATTTTCGCGTGCGGCATCAACACTTGCACCTGTGCCGAGCACCTGATAAGCCTGAACATCAACAAATGCGTACATTTTTACAAGTCCTGCATCGTCCTTAAGCGACATAAAATAAGTCGGACGGTCCGAAACATTAAGCAAAATCGGGAAAGTTGCCTCGTATTCTTTTTCCTGAACCGCACCCTTAGCAGAATCCATCGCCGAATACTCTTTTGCACCCGGAACAGTGTAATATTTTGCCTCTTTTGTGCGCAGGTTTACAAGCACAAAGCCGACATTCGACTCATCGGAAACAACTGAGGTCATACCTGTATAAAGCCATACATCGTCGTTGATTGCAAGATAATTGTAACCTTCGGTTGGTTGCAAAACACCCTTCTGACCGAAGATTGAATTCCAAAAACCGCTGCGGTACATACCATTGTACTCTAACTGCTCAATAACCATATCAGCAGAATAAACCTGGTCAACCCAAGTCGGGATATCCGCTAAATCATAATACTGCGACTCACCTGTAACTGCATTTACAAGCACCGCACCTCCGATATCTCTGCCTGACCAGAAGCCGATCTTATAAGTAACAGTCGAAGCCACCCAGTACGGTGTACCATTTTCATCAATTTCAAATGAAACATCATCAAAAATCTTGGTAGGATATTTAAAACGCAAATATCTGTGAATATTGCGCATAAAATATTCACTCTCGGAATATTTTATACCGCCTTCAACACGAACGGTTTTGGTCTCCTGAGTTGTCATATTTACGATAATATAGGCAGGAATACCCTCAGACTGGTTGTTAAACCATTTGATCACATCGCCGTAGATAAGCGGTGTAACGCGGTTAGGCTCATCTTTATAGTTAATCTGGGTATAATTATCGGCGATTTCAAACTGCGAAACATAGTCTGCCATTTCACCGAGCTTACGTTTGCCGAGAGTTTCGGAGCTCTCTCTGTCAACAACAGGAATCTGATTCATCTGCAATTCCGCAACATCGGTTGTAAAGTCACCGTTCTTAAGTGTAAGCAGCTCATTATAGCGTTTTGCATTGAAAAACTGAGCACCGACAATATTCATAACAAAGCCGAGCGCAATAATCACAACAACCGAAACGATAGCGACACCTATCGGTTTGCCAAAAGATTTAAATGAGAACTTTTCATTTGATTCCTCAATAAAAACGCCATTTTTGATTTTAACTCTTCTGAAAAGCTTTATAATACTGCTGAAAGCGTTTATCACAACAACGACGATAATCGCTTGAATTACAAAGCTCCAAAAAGCCTCGTCGCGGATATTAAGCGAAGGAAGCTCAAACCAGAATATCAAAAATAAAACTACTAGTGTGATAATCCATTTTACGATAGACCACATAAAAGATTTTTTCTTCAACTGCCTCTCCTCATTTCTTTAAAAATAACAAGCGGTAATAAGCGATTTTGCCCGCTTATCACCGCTGACATTTATTATTTATGAATTTATTGCGTCATTATAGAGCTGGAGGTATTTATTAGCGGAATTCTCCCAGCTGTTATCGGTTCTAATTCCGCGCTGAACGAGCTTATTCCATTCCTCTTTATTATAATAGCAGCCCAGCGCCCTGTAAATTGCGCCGCTCATATCATGAGCATTGTAGCTCTTGAATGTATAGCCGACGCCCTCGTCGCCTGCATCGCGAATTGTATCCGCAAGACCGCCTGTCTGACGAACAACCGGAACTGTACCGTAGCGAAGTGATACCATCTGCGCAAGACCGCAAGGCTCCTGTTTTGAAGGCATCAAGAAGATATCAGCGCCTGCATATATTTTATGCGCAAGTGATGGAATAAATCCGCATCTGAACGCAAATCTATCGGCATACTGAACAGATTTATTATGGAAGAAGGTTTCGTATTCCTCCTCACCCGAGCCGAGCAGAACGAACTGAACATCTCGGTTTAAAAGCTCATCAAAAACAAATTTCAAAAGCTCAAGACCTTTATGACCCGCAAGACGGGTTACCATTGCAATAATCGGCGTATCAGGCTTAACAGGAAGACCTAATTCTTCCTGCAAAGCGGCTTTACATTTAGCCTTACCGCTCATATCATTTGCTGAGAAGTTAGCCGCGAGATGTTCATCAGTCTCAGGGTTGTAAACATCGGTATCAATTCCGTTTACAATACCCGATAATTTATAGCTCTTGGCTTTAAGAATTCCATCAAGGTTATAAGCATACCAAGGCTCTAAGATTTCACGCGCGTAGGTCGGGCTTACGGTTGAAACCTTATCAGCGCACTCGATACCTGCTTTAAGCATATTTGAGTCACCGCCGTTTTCAATCATAGGCGCTGCCCAGTTTGGAATACCGAGAACGTCCTCAAGCAATTCCATACCATACTGACCCTGATACTGGATGTTATGAATAGTAAGGATAGTTTTGATATTAGCAAAGCCCGGACGGTTGAAATACATCAATTTATAATAAACCGGTGTAAGCGCTGTCTGCCAGTCGTTACAATGGATAACATCCGGCTTAAAATCGATTACAGGGATACATTCGAGCACTGCGCGCGCAAAGAAAGCGAATCTCTCAGCGTCATCATACTCGCCATACATACCGTTTCTCTTAAAATAAAACTCATTATCAAGGAAGATATATGTCACACCGTCATAGGTGGCTTCAAAAACACCGCAATACTGACTTCTCCAAGCAACAGGAACAGAAATTGAGGTAATAAATCTCATCTCACGCCTGAAATGCTCAGGAATTTTTGAGTAAAGAGGCATTACAACTCTTACTCCAACCTTTTTCTTTCTTAAAGCTTTTGGCAATGCATAAGCAACATCACCAAGTCCGCCTGAAACTGCGAACGGGAATGATTCGGAAGTTGCGAAAAGTATTTTCATCATATCAGTTCCTTTCATTAAACTAAACTCAAAGGTTTATTTTTATTTATTATACATCAAATAGTATGCGTTTGTAAATACAAACTTTTAGAGAAAATTTGAAAAAGCAATAAATTTTGTGGTAAAATTCAAAAAATACTTGAATTATAGAAAAGTTGGTGTTATAATAGGTAAGCATTTGAAAAATAACTTAATATCGAGGTGTGGCTCAGTTTGGTAGAGCGCTTCGTTCGGGACGAAGAGGCCGCAGGTTCGAATCCTGTCACCTCGACCAAAAACAACAGTCGGCTTTTAGTCGGCTGTTGTTTTTTGATTTGATGAACAAGGCTCCCGACTATGTTTTTTTAGTTCCGAACGAAGTGAGGGGCGAAGGGCAACACACACGACCGCGTCCGGTGGACGATGAAGGGAGTGTTTGTTGGCGTAGCGGTCGAAATTGTGCGAAGTGAATAACGAGCAATCAATTTCGGGCACCGCAAGAGGGCACTTTGCAGGTTCGAATCCTGTCACCTCGACCAAAATCGGAAATCCGCTGATGAAAATCAGCGGATTTTTTATTTTATCTCTGTTACAATGTAGCCTGCTCGTTCTATGCGGGATTTTATCAGCTCATCATCAACGTTTTCTGCGTAAGATACGCAAAGCTCGCCTTTCTTTAAATCAACTTTTCCTGCAACGCCCTTTATATCATTAACAACTTCCTCGACTCTTTGCTTGCAATTCTCGCAATGCATACCGTCTACCTTGAAAGTTTTTTGAAAAATGACCTCGGAAAGCTTTTTTCTTTTAGGTTTGTAGTCACTGCCGCCGCAACAGCCGCCTTTACCTTTAAAATGCTTTACGGTTGAGCTGATACCGATGGCAACAATAACAACGATTATTGCGACGATAATAAAATTTTCCATAACGTTTCTCCTGATTTAGAAATAAAGGGATGCGTAACTTATGCCCGCATCCCCTTTAATTTTAATCGTGATTGTCTTTTTTGTCTGATTTTGTATTCTCACAACCGCTGCTGCATTTGCCGCCGCACTGCTTGGAATAAGGACAGCCGATACAAGTTTCACCGCGTTTTTTGGCTTTATATAAATAATATATAATGCCACCGATAATACACAGAACAATTGCAATTATTATGAAATTTTCCATAATTATTTAACGCTTGCGTAGTCTTTCTGTTTTGCTTTTGAACCGCTTAAAGCATATTCTGCTTTGAGCTTTTTATTGGTATTGTTAACAAGCATAACCACGATAGTAGCAATTATAGCTATTGCAATAAGACCTGCAATAGCAGCACCGATATTCAATGAACCAGGTGCAGTGATGAGTGTACCGATGGTGTATACAAAATAAGCTACAGTATAACCAACGCCGAGCTGGAGACCTATACCGCCCCAAAGCCATTTGCCGCTCTTCATTTCAGAGTTCATAGCACCGATAGCCGCGAAGCAAGGCGGAGCATAAAGGTTGAACATAAGGTATGCAAGAGCTGCAACTTTGGTAATTGCCATTACGCCTGCAACCTCAGTACCTGCACCTTCCATAAGAGCAAGCTCTTCTGTATCGATAAGGTTTTCAAGACCAACGAAGCAAACAGCCAAAGTACCAACAACGTTTTCTTTAGCGATAAAGCCGGTAACAGCTGCTGCTGCGAGCTGCCAAGAAAGAACACCTACGATAGGCACGAGGATATAAGCGAAAGGTCCTGCGATTGATGAAAGGATAGAAGAATCAGCAGTTTCTGCAACGCCGAAGCTCCAGTCAAATGTCTGCATAATCTGTACAGCTGTGTTACACAACAAGATGATAGTAGCAGCTTTAACTATGTAAGCCCAACCACGGCTGCACATTGATTTGACTGCACCCCTGAGTGAAGGGATTTTGTATTCAGGGAGCTCAATGATAAAGAATGATTTTCTTGCTTTGTAGCCTGTGATTTTGTTAATAAGAAGAGCACTCAAGAAGATAAGAACGATACCTGAAAGATACATTAAAGTACTTACCCAGCCTGCATCATCGAAAAATGCGCCTGCGAAGAGAGCGATTACAGGGATTTTAGCGCCGCATGGCATAAACGGAGTGAGCATAGCTGTAGCTCTGCGTTCACGCTCGTTGCGGATAGTACGGCTTGCCATAATGCCAGGAACAGCACAGCCGATACCGATAACGAAAGGAATTACTGATTTACCTGAAAGACCTACTTTTTTAAAGATAGGGTCGAGAACTACTGCAGCACGTGACATATAGCCGCAATCTTCAAGAATAGCAATAAGGAAGTACATTACCATAACCAATGGTAAGAAGCCGATTACAGCGATAACACCGCCGATTACACCGTCAACAAGAAGTGCAGAGAGTAACGGAGATGCATTCGCAAGCAACTCGCCTACCCAGCCCTGGAAGGTTTCCAACCACGCTACTAATGTATCAGCGATAAACGGACCTACCCAAGCCTGTGAAATCTGGAATACAAGCCACATAACAACGGCAAAAATCGGAATACCGAGCCATTTATTTGTAAGTACAGCGTCAATCTTGTCGCCTACGTTTTTATCTTTTGTAAGAACTTTACGGGTTTCAACTTCTTTTACAATTCCGTTTACAAATGCGAAACGCTTACGGTCAGCGGTTTCAACAGCATTTTTATCTGTCAAATCAATGTCGCCCTGATTGTAAGGAGCTTTCTGAGCTGTATTTGCCTTAGATACTGCGGCTTCGACTACAGCCTGTAAGCCTTCGGAAGAAGTAGAAACTGTTTCTACTATAGTACAACCGAGTTTTGCCGACAAAGCATCAGTATCGATTACGGTTTCTTTTTTCTCGTTGATATCACTCTTGTTAAGAGCTACAACAACTGGAATGCCGAGCTCCAAAAGCTGAGTTGTGAAGAAAAGGCTACGGCTTAAGTTTGTAGCATCTACGATATTAATGATAACGTCTGGATTTTCTTTTTTTACATAGGAGCTTGTGATGCTCTCTTCGCTGGTGAACGGAGACATCGAATAAGCACCCGGAAGGTCAACAGCGATAAGCTGTTCATTACCTGCATAGTATGCCTTTTTAATTGGATGTTCTTTTTTATCTACGGTAACGCCTGCCCAGTT
>JBGVHY010000052.1:0-2486 GCA_045122755.1 Acutalibacteraceae bacterium
TACTGAATAAGCAACGGAGTCTTTCTCGCTCAAAAGACCAATCAAAATATGTTCGCTTCCTATATAAGTGTGACCAAAATTTTCAGCCGATGAAATACTTTCATTCAAAGCTCTGTTAGCTTTTTCAGTAAATCCATTAAATTTATACATAAATCTTTCTTCCTTTCTACATATATTTCTCTAAACTTTCTCTTATATTTTTTGCTCTTTTTATATCGCGCTCCTGTGCATCAGGATTATTGCCTATATTAAAAGCAACACCTGCACTGCCGTTTAAAAGATATAATTCATTAATAACGTTATACGGAATGTCTAAAACTCCCATAGAAATACCTAGTCTTACATCAGAAATAAGCTTAATAAACTCCTCTGAGGAAATCATTCTCGCGTATTTCAAAATACCTAATGACCTACAAACCGTGTCCTCTACTCTTAAACTGTCAAATGCACCTCTTGCCTCTTTTTCTTTAGCAACAAGCTGGCTGACAATAGTGTTTATATTATCTACCGATTCTTTTTCACTTACACCTAAAGTAATCTGATTTGAAATTTGATACATAGCACTTTTAGCTTTACTGCCCTCACCGAATGTTCCTCTTACGGCAATCCCGAGTTTGGCAATTGAATTAAATAGCTGCTCAAGTGCTCCGATGCTTTGTAAGGCAGGTAAATGCATCATTGCCGAAGCTCTTAGCCCTGTACCGAGATTGGTAGGACACTCAGTCAAATACCCAAACTTCTTATCAAAAGCATACTTTACCGCGTTGCCGATAATTTTTTCAATTTCAAAAGCAGAATTTAAAGCTCTTTCAAATTCAAGTCCTGCGCTAATGCTTTGAATCCTTATATGGTCCTCTTCGTTAATCATAATACTTACAGATTCATCGTTTTTAAGAATCAGCGCTCTGCCCTTTGTGTTCTTTGCAAATTCAGGACTGATAAGATGACGTTCAGCTAAAAAGTAGCATTCGGTTTCAGATATTTTATCCATATCAACAAAATGATAATCTTTCCCTATGTCAGATTTAAAAATCGAATCGGAAACCTTTTGAATCACAGAATATTTCTGCTCATCATTCATTTTATTTGGAAAAGGAAAGCCAATTAAATTTCTGGCAAGTCTTACTCTGACACTAAATACGGTATCGGAATCTTTTCCTGTTCTTAAATACCATTTATCCATTTAACTCGCCTCTTTTTTCTTTTAAAATATCCCTGATTTCAGCTGCTTTTTCAAACTCCTCATTTTCAATTGCGGTTTTTAAATCATTTTCAAGCTTCTCAATTTCATTAGTTTGAGAATTATCACTACTCTCATTCTCCGGTGAAGTTCCTTTATGCTCGGTTTTGCCATGAACTTTCATTATTGTTGGCATAATTTCTTCCCTAAACTCTGAGTAACAATCAGGGCAACCCATTTTACCGCTTTTAATAATATCATTAAAAGTTGTATTACAGGTTTTACAGCATTTTGCTTTTGGAACGCCTCTTTGCTGATTGCCAAGCAGCGACCCCCATAAATCATTCATATCAAAAAAGTTAAAATTAGAAAAACCTAAATTTGCCGCACATGAATGGCAAAGATAATATTCTTTTGTAACACCGTTTACTGTTCTCTTGATGTGCGTAGTAGCAGTTGAGTGCTTACAATTTTCACATAACATAACAAAGGACTCCTTAAACAAAAGTTAAATGCAAGCAACAAGCATATTCTTGAAAATTGTTGCTCGAAGTGCATTTCTGATTATAGGCGGAATATCAGCATAACATTTGTCGGAAACCGCCGTATTTATCAAAACATTTTGGTCAGCGTTGATTACATTCTGTTCATAAAGATTTTCAAGTATGATTCTTGCGGCATTTACACTGATTTCATTGCCGATTGAATTTACAATATGCATAATAGCACTTGAGCGGTCAAGATTAATTCTTGTTATTCTGATGTAGCCGCCGCCACCTCTTCTGCTTTCAACAATATATCCGTTTTCAGGAGTAAATCTTGAAGACAAAACGTAGTTTATCTGGCTAGGCACACAGCCTACTTTATTTGCAAAATCATTTCTTTTAATCTCTGCAGCGCCTGATTCAGACTCTGCTAACATATCTAAAATTGTCTGACTGATTAAATCACTTAATCTCATATCAAAAACCTCTCTTTGACTTTCTTTGACCTTATCATACTCCGATGGTCAGTAAAAGTCAATACATTTTTACTAATGTTTTTAAAAAATTCATAAATTCGAAAAAAATTTCATAAATATTATTTTATAAGTAACCAAAATTGCGTCTTTTCATAAACTATTAGTGAAGGCAGAAAGGAGGCAAACGACTCATGGGCTGTTTTAATTTTGGCAACAACGGCTGCTGCGAATGGATTATCCTTCTCATAATCATCTTCGTATGCTGCGGTAATAACAACAACGGTTGCGGTTGCAGCAACTGCTAGTAACTGAACTATAAATCAGGCAGTCGACTCTGTATGGGAG
>JBGVHY010000053.1:0-2945 GCA_045122755.1 Acutalibacteraceae bacterium
AGCATTGTTTGTGTTACAGTTTTCATGACGAATGGTTAATCCTCCTGTCTGTTTTGTCTCGCAACTTAACTGTAACACAGGATTTCCCATTCGTCATCTATTTTTTTCTTATTCTGTAACACATCTATTGTAATCCTACAAGTTATTACTATTTTTATTATAAAACCCTTGAAAAAAGGGACAAAAAATGGTATTATAATTATAATTGTATTAATTGTATAAATTTTAGATAGGAATGAATTTCAATGGCTAAAGAACTTGCAAAACAGTACAATCCTAACGAAGTTGAGGATCGTATTTATAAATTCTGGTTGGACGGCGACTATTTTCACGCTGAGGTTGACGAAAAGAAGAAACCTTACACAATAGTTATCCCTCCGCCGAATATTACAGGTCAGTTGCATATGGGTCATGCGCTTGATAACACCTTGCAGGATATTTTAATCCGTTTCAAGAGAATGCAGGGTTATTCAACCCTTTGGCTACCCGGTACTGACCACGCATCTATCGCTACTGAGGCTAAAATCGTAGAGAAAATGCGTGAAGAAGGCATTACTAAAGAAGACCTCGGCAGAGAGGGATTCTTAGAGCGAGCTTGGGATTGGAAAAAACAGTACGGTGGTAGAATTATCGACCAGCTTAAAAAAATGGGCTCTTCCTGCGACTGGAAACGCGAGCGTTTCACAATGGACGAGGGCTGTAATAAAGCAGTTAGAGAGGTTTTCGTAAATCTTTACGAAAAAGGGCTTATCTACCGCGGTGAGAGAATTATCAACTGGTGTCCGAAATGCTTAACATCAATCTCTGATGCAGAGGTTGAGTATGAGGAACAGGCAGGCTCATTCTGGCATCTTCGTTATCCGCTTACTGATGGTAGCGGTTACGTTGAGCTTGCTACAACACGTCCTGAAACCTTGCTCGGTGATACTGCGGTTGCAGTAAACCCGAATGATGAAAGATATAAAGATATTATCGGAAAAACCGTTACACTTCCGCTCGTTGGCAGAGAAATCCCTGTTGTTGCAGATGATTATGTTGCAGTTGATTTCGGTACAGGTGTTGTTAAAATCACACCTGCACACGACCCTAACGACTTTGAAGTAGGTCTTCGTCACAACTTACCGATTATCAACGTTATGACCGATGACGCTAAAATTACCGATGAATACCCAAAATACGCAGGGTTAGATAGATACGAGGCACGAAAAGCTATCGTTAAAGACCTCGAAGAGGGCGGATTCCTTGTGAAAATTGAGGAACACGCTCACAATGTTGGTACTTGCTACCGTTGTTCAACAACTGTTGAACCGCGTGTTTCAAAACAGTGGTTTGTTAAAATGGAGCCGTTAGCTAAACCTGCTATTGAAGCGGTAAAACAAGGTCAAACCAAATTTGTTCCTGAAAGATTTGATAAAATCTATTTCCATTGGCTTGAGAATATTAAAGACTGGTGTATTTCCCGACAGCTGTGGTGGGGACACAGAATTCCTGTTTACTACTGTGCAGATTGCGGTGAAGTTATCGTATCCAAAGAAGATGTTGATACCTGCACAAAATGCGGCAGCAAAAATGTAAATCAAGACCCTGATACTCTTGATACTTGGTTCTCTTCAGCGCTCTGGCCGTTCTCAACACTTGGCTGGCCTGACAAGACAGACGAACTTGACTACTTCTACCCGACTTCAACCTTAGTTACAGGTTATGATATTATCTTCTTCTGGGTAATAAGAATGATGTTCTCGGGAATCGAGCATATGGGCAAAGCGCCATTTTCAACCGTTCTTATTCACGGTCTTGTTCGTGACCCACAGGGCAGAAAAATGTCAAAATCGCTCGGCAACGGCGTTGACCCGTTAGAAGAAATTGATAAATACGGCGCTGATGCGCTCAGATTTACACTTGCGACAGGCAACAGCCCGGGAAATGATATGAGATATCTTCCTGAAAGAGTTGAAGCTTCCCGTAACTTTGCTAATAAAATTTGGAACGCGGCAAGATTTATTTTGATGAATCTTGATGAGAACGAACCGGCGCCTCATATACCTGAAAATTTAGCGGTTGAGGACAAATGGATTATTTCAAAATTCAATACTTTAGCAAAAGAAGTTACTGACAATCTCGAAAAATTCGAGCTTGGATTAGCAGTACAGAAACTTTATGACTTTATCTGGGATGTTTTCTGCGATTGGTATATCGAAATTGCAAAAATCCGCTTAAACGGTGATGATAAGGCTACTGCTAAAGCAGTTTTGGTTTATGTAATGAGCGGTTGTATGAAGCTTTTGCATCCGTTTATGCCGTTTATCACTGAGGAAATCTGGCAAACTCTCCCGCACTGTGGCGAATCGATTATGGTAAGCGACTGGATAGAGTATGATGAGAGCTTAAATTTCTCAGCAGAAGAGGATGAGTTTGAGAGTATTATGGCGGCAGTTAAAGCTATTCGTACTCGCAGAAGCGAAATGAATGTTGCACCGAGCAAAAAAGCGGCTATTTACATTGCAACTGCTAAGGTTGATACTTTTGAGACATCAAAGTCAGTTATCGCAAAGCTTGCAAGCGGCTCCGAGGTAGAAGTTTCAAAAGACTTTGCAATCGAAAATGCTGTTTCAATTGTTGTCAGCGATGCTACAATATACATTCCGCTTGGTGAGCTTGTGGATTTCGAGGCTGAACGCGCTCGTCTTAACAAAGAAAAAGACGCTGTTCTTAAAAAGCTTGAGCAGACCGAAAGAAAACTTTCAAATGAAGGCTTCCTTGCAAAAGCACCTGCGGCTGTTGTTGAAGAACAAAAGGCTAAGGCAAAAGAAATGCACGAAAAAATTGCACTTATCGACGAACAGTTAGCAAAACTCTAGTCGTGAGCCACGACAGGCAATACGCGATATAAACTTAATTGTAATTAGGGTTTTCCACTCGCGTTAAAGAATAATAATTTTAGGGCG
>JBGVHY010000054.1:0-4724 GCA_045122755.1 Acutalibacteraceae bacterium
GAAATGTATAGCTATGGCTAAAAAGGAAAGAACTTATTCAATCGATGTACGCTCATATTATCCTGATTTTGATGACCATTATAACCTGTCAAAAAAATTCGGACATTTTTCTGAGGACGGAAAAACCTATACAATTACCAACCCGAACACTCCAAGACAATGGATGAACATACTTTTCAATGATAATTTCGGGTCGATTATTGCTAACCGCGGTGAGGGCTTTACCGCTTTCGGCAGATTTAATGTCAGAGTTACAAGATATTATAATTCTGAGCTTTATTTAGTTCGTGAGCTTGACGGTAAGCGAATTTTAAACGTTCGCGATGAGGAAACAGGCGAGGTTATCGACCTTTTCGGCTCTGATAATACCATTTGCAAGGTGACTCCCGGTTGCTCTGAATTCAGCGGTTGTGAAAACGGTATTGAATACCGTGTTCGTGTGTTCGTACCGCGAAATGATAACTGTGAATGTTGGCTCGCAGAGCTTAAAAATGTCGGAAAAACCGAAAGAAAGCTGACCGTTTGTGCTCAGCAGACTTGGGTATTCCACAACAATTCCTGCTGGGGTAACGGCAAGCCGAGCGAAAATGTAGAAATTGAGGACAGCGAAAACGGCTTTTATGCTTCGGCTGTTGAACTCGGTAAGCCTTTTGATACTCTTTACGGCGCATTTGAAATTGAAAACTGCACCAATGCTTACAAACAGGAAAAATGCGAGCAGACCCTCTGCTCTTCAAAGCGCGATGTGCCGAGATATAAGGACTTTAACTACCGATTTGTAAACGTTTTTTCAAGTATTACTTTGCAAGCAGGTGAAAGCGTAAGCCGTACAGTAGTTTCTGCCGCTTCTGAGAACAAGGAAGAAACTATAAACACTTCGGCAAAGTTGACTGACTCTGCTAAAGCTGAGGAAGCTTACAACGAGGTTATGGCTTACTGGGCAAAAGAGCTTGATTATAATACTTGTTCGCTGCCTGATAAAAATATGGAGCGTTTCTTAAATACCTGGCTTAAATATCAGCTCGCAATGACCTATCGTTATAACCGCGCCGAGTACAACGGCGGTTACCGCGATGTTTTACAGGATAGCTGGGGTGCAATGCTTATTAATCCTGAACATAGTATCCGTAGAGTAATAGAGGCTATGGGTTATGTTTACCCTGACGGTCACGGCATCAGAAGCTATGATACAGGTGGCGGAATTTCGCTACGCGAGCATTTTGTTGACTGTCCGCTTTGGGCGCATTGTTCAATAGCTCAGTACATAAAGGAAACAGGAGATTTCTCAGTGCTTGATATTGAAGCTCCTTATCTAAAGAGCGACGAAACAGGTACTGTTGAGGAGCATCTCTGGAGGATGCTCGAATATCCGTACACCCACCGCGGCAGTAACGGATTGGTGCTTATGTATGACGGCGACTGGCTCGATGGTCTTACAGGTATCAACCAGAACGGTACCGCTACTTCGGCTTGGGCTACTATGCAGGCTTTTTGGGCACAGAACCATATGGCGGAGATTTATGAGGCTAAGGGCGAGAATGAAAAAGCGAAAATTCTTCGTGAGCGCTCCGCTGAATATAAGAAAATAGTTCGCGATGTTGCTTGGGACGGCAAGTGGTATGTTTACGGGTTTAAGAGTGACGGTCTTGCAGTAGGCTCTTCAAAATGCGCTGAAGGTAAGATTTATTTAAACCCGAATACCTGGGCAATTTTCACAGGTATTGAGGATGACCCGAAACGAATCGAACTTATCCGTCATTCGATTTTCACTTATCTTACAACTCCTTACGGCTCAATGATTAATTATCCGCCTTATGTTAATGACTTAACCTGCGGTCGAATCGGTTCTCAAGTGCCGGGTTCATTTGCAAATGCCGCAGTTTATGTTCACGCGGCATCATTTGAGGTATTCGCTAAAACTAAAGTCGGCGCAACCAACGAGGCTCAGGATTTGTTTATGCGCTTGCTACCTAATCATATTGACAATCCTGATTGCCGTAGAACTAGCGAGCCTTTCTGCACAGGAAACGTTCATTTTGGCACTACTAACGAGCGCTATGGTATGAATCTATTCTCCTGGTTTACTGCTACACCGGCTTGGTTAATTCACGGCGGATTCGATGAAATTCTCGGTGTTAAGGCTGGTTTTGACGGCTTGTATATCGAGCCTTGTGTGCCTGATGATTGGAATGAATATCAGGTTAAGCGTTTATACAGAGGTAAGGAATATCTCTTAAACTTCCGCAGAGCAGGGGATAACAAAGGAATTTATGCTAACGGCAAGCTGATAGCCGAGAATGTTATTCCGCTTGATTGCACAGCAGATACATTTGAAATTTACTATTAAATTCAAAAAGCATCTTCCAAAAAAGGAAGATGCTTTTTAGTTTATGCTTTAAATATAATTGTTACTGTTGTCCCTTTATCGAGTTCCGAGTCAACCTGAAGATCAGCCTCGTGAACTGCCGCGCCGTGCTTTACAATTGAAAGACCTAAGCCCGTTCCGCCGATTTCTTTGGAATGGCTCTTGTTTACGCGGTAAAAACGTTCAAAAACACGTTCTCGGTCCTCTTTCGGAATGCCGATACCCGTATCAGCAACGGAAAGGACAACCTCGGTCTTGGTTTGCATAACCGAAACGGTAACTTTGCCGTTTTCGCGGTTGTATTTAATCGCGTTATCGCAGAGGTTGTAAATCATTTCATCAATAATCCTCGGTATGCCGATTATTTCAGCCTTTGCACCAATGAGCTCAAATGAGACTTCGCGTTTTGCCGCGGCGCTTTCGAGTCTACCGATAATAGTTTCGCAGAGTGAGTAAAGCTCAATTCGCTCTTTTTTCTCCTCAACCGCATTTTCGTCAAGCCGCGAGAGCCGTATTATATCGCCTACAAGGCTGATAAGGCGCTGAGCCTCGCTGTAAATTTTTTCGGAAAAACGGGTGACATCTTCTTGGCGAACCATTCCGTTTTTGAGAATTTCAGCGTATCCTGAGATTGAAGTCAGCGGAGTTTTAAGCTCGTGCGAAACATTCGCGGTGAATTCTCGACGAACTTTGTCCTGCAATTTATGCTCACGTTTAGCGCGTTCCATCTGCTTGCGCAGTTTTTCGCCGCGTTTTTTTATATTTTTGTAAAAAGGCTGTAGCTCTTCGTAAACCGAGAGATTTTCGGATTTTGACAGGTCGATTTCGTTTATCGGTTCGGTTATTTTATTTGTAACGGCTTTTGCAATGAAATAAGCGAACACCGCGCTTACAATTAAGCTGAGAATGAAATAAATTGCCGCTCTTAGCAGAGTAAAACTGCAATTGCCTAGCGTTATCATCAGCAAAAACGCAATAATTTCAAGTGCAATCAAGCTTATAAAAACTATCGGAAAGATAATTTTGCTTAGTTTTCTCATAAGCCTAATCTCCGATTGTATATCCGATTCCGCGCACCGTTTCAATCAGGTTTGCGGCATCACCGAGCTTGCTTCTGAGCGTTCTTATATGTACATCAACAGTTCTTGATTCACCGTCAAAAGCATAGCCCCAGATTTTATTGAGAATTTGGTCGCGGGTTTTAACAATTCCGCGGTTTTCGAGTAAATAGCAGAGCATTTCAAACTCTTTTAAAGTAAGCGTAACCTTTTCACCGTTTACCTTTACCTTATGGCGTGAAGGCGAAACATACAACGGCCCGATGCTGTATTCCGTGTCGTTGGTATCCTTCGGCATACGTCTTAGTAAAGCCTTGATGCGGGCAATAAGCTCCATCATACCGAAAGGCTTTGCAACATAATCATCAGCACCGCAGTCAAATCCGATAACCTTGTCGTACTCTGAGGATTTTGCGGTAAGCATCATTATCGGAAGATTTTTTGTTACTGAAGAAGCCCTGAGCTTTTTGAGGATTGATAAACCGTCCTCCTCAGGCAGCATTATATCAAGTAAAATCAAGTCGGGGATTTTTTTCTCCATTGCCTCCCAGAAAGGAGCAGCTTTTTCAAAGCCGACCGCCTCCATATTGGAAGTGTTCAGTGTGTAAACAACCAGTTCTCGGATATTTTCATCATCTTCAACAAGATAAATCATTTAGGGTTTACCTCCGTTTAAAGTTATAATTCTATTTTAACAAAAAAGGGTTGCATTAGCAACCCTTTTAATTTTATTTAACTGTAATTTTAGCCACTTTTGAGTATTTGCCGTAAACTTTTTTGCCGTTTATTACGCTGTAAGCTCTTACTTTAACATAATATGTTATGCCGCTTGTAATCTTTTTAATATTCTTTTTTGCTTTTGTTACTTTTACAACAACTGACTTTGTTGCACTTTTCTTAAACTTTTTGCTTGTAGAATATTTTATTTGGTAGCCGCTTGCATATTTGATTTTCTTTTTAAGGTTAACTGTAATACCCTTTTTAGCATTGCCTACTTTAAGCTTTGTTTTAGCTTTAAAGTTCATCACCGACACGGTTTTTACGTTTGAATCTTTGTAGCTTTCACCCTTGATTGCGCGTACCTTGTAGGTGTACTGTGCGCCACCATTAGCGGTTTTATCGGTAAATGTAAGTGCATTTGTAACCGTACCGACTAAGGTGAAGGATTTACTTGCATTTTTAACGCGGAAAATCTGATATTTTTCAGCACCGTTAACCTTTTCCCAGTTTAGTGTAACTGTCTTTTTAGCAACAACTGTTGCGGTACTAAGAACAGGAGTAGGTAAACCGGTTGTAGTTGT
>JBGVHY010000055.1:0-5128 GCA_045122755.1 Acutalibacteraceae bacterium
CCGCACCCCTGTACCAGTATTCATAAGCAGTTAAAAGGTTGCTTAAAAATATAGTAGCAACCATTGAAAAAACGTCCCACAGCATTAGCGCTAAAAGACCTAATATTTTTTTAGTTCGCTGAAGCAAAAAATTCACTCCTAAGTCAATATATTATAAAAAATAAGTGCAATATCTCAAATTAATTTTATACTGTTGTTATTCTATCACAAAATCTTCCGATTGTAAATATAAAATATTGTAAATTTTATTTACAATCTGTAAAATTCGTTAACCATAATTTATTGAATTTTTTTAAAAATACAAGGAGTATTAACATTTTCAACATAGTTTTTAACACTAAAAACGTGATTTTCAAGCCATTTTTTGAAAATTATACTATTTTTATGTCAATCTTTTGACGAATTTTCAGAGGTTACATAATTTATAATATTGATGAAAATGTGATATTTTATACTCAGAGTATTATTATTTTTATATTGAAATACTGTCCGAAAAAGTGTAAAATAAAGAAAACCAATTGTTTTACGGAGAAAAAGTATGACTAAAAAGGAAAAAGCGCTTTTAGCGGTAGAAAAATTAGAAAAAAGATACCCTGAGGCGGTCTGCTCACTCGTAGCTGACAAGCCTCATGAATTGCTTATAGCAACCCGTCTTTCGGCACAGTGTACAGACGCTCGCGTTAATATTGTAACCGAGCCGTTATTTAAAAAATATAAATCAATTGAGGAATTTGCTGAGGCTGATATCGCTGATGTTGAAAACATCATCCGCTCATGCGGGCTTTACAAGACCAAGGCTCGCGACATTGTTAATATGTGTATTATGCTTCGCGATGAGTTCAGCAGTCAAGTTCCGGATTCCATCGAAAAGCTTACTAAATTGCCGGGCATCGGCAGAAAAACCGCAAATCTTATTATGGGCGATGTTTACAGTCAACCGGCGGTTGTAACCGATACGCATCTTATACGAATTTCAAACAGACTCGGACTTGTTGATACTCGTGACCCTTATAAAGTAGAAATGGCGCTTAAAAAGATACTTCCACCTGAGAAAAGCTCAGATTTCTGCCATAGAATAGTACATTTCGGCAGAGACGTATGCAAAGCACCGACACCTAAGTGTGATATTTGCGAGATGCAGGATATTTGCAAAGAATTTAAAACGAAGACAAAGTAACATAAATATCTTGACAAATAAGGTATTACAATATATTATAGAATTATATTAAATAAAGATAGAGGCGCGGTATTTATCAGTAATCTGTCGGTAAACGGCAAAAAATCACCGTCAGACGAAAGGAATTACCGCCGAAATCGTAGTTTTTGCCAAAAACTACGGTTGGTGCATTGCAGAATATGTAATGCACTGTCACAAGTTTTTGTGGAGAGCTATCGTTTAAGTTGTACTTAACCGTAATAGCGTTCTGCTGTTACGGATTTTTTATTTTAAAAAACATAAGGAGAAACAATTATGAAAAACAAAAAGACGGTTTTGTACATAGTAGCCGCAGTTGTAGTTATCGCAGTAATTGCTTTGTGTGCGGTACAGAGTGCAAACATCGGACAGTCAAGCGTTATGGTTGAATGTTCAACCTGTGAAGGTGCAGGCGGCGAATGTGTTGACTGCGGCGGTACAGGCGAGGTTGCAGCTGCAAGTAACATTTACTCAACATTCTGGGCATTAGTTCCGCCGATTATCGCTATCGCTCTTGCGCTTATCACTAAAGAGGTTTATTCGTCACTCTTTATCGGTATCGTTGCAGGCGGTTTATTCAGCGCAAACTTCTCGGGGCTTTCCACTGTTGACAACATTATCAACGACGGCTTTATCTCAGCTATTTCGGGTACTGCGGGTATCTTCCTGTTCCTCGTACTCCTCGGAATTTTAGTTGCGCTTGTTAACAAGTCAGGCGGCTCTGCTGCATTCGGAAGATGGGCTTCAAAGCATATCAAATCAAGAGTCGGCGCAATGCTCGCTACATTCGTCCTTGGCGTGCTTATCTTTATTGATGACTATTTCAACTGTTTAACAGTAGGCTCGGTTATGCGCCCTGTTGCTGACGGTCACAAAATTTCGCGTGCAAAGCTTGCATACTTAATTGATGCTACCGCAGCACCTGTTTGTATGATTGCCCCTATTTCATCTTGGGCAGCGGCAGTTGCTTCTTACGCTGAAGAAGGTCAGGGTCTTGCACTCTTTATTAAAGCAATTCCTTACAACCTTTATTCATTGCTTACATTCGTATTCATCATCGCAATCACATTGATGAAATTTGATTACGGCCCGATGAAGCTTCACGAGTTCAACGCTATCAACAATGGCGACCTTTATACCTGTGGTGAAAGAGCTGAGGTAGCAGAAGACGAAACTCCTAATCCGAAAGGAAGAGTATTGGATCTTATTCTCCCTGTTGTAATTCTTATTGCTATCTGTGTATTCGCTCTCGTTTATGTAGGCGGTATTTTCGATGGTTCAAACTTTATTGATGCTTTCGCTAACACAGACGCTACAGTAGGTCTTCCTTGGGGCGGTATGATTGCAATTGTTGTTGCTATTATCTATCTTATGGCAAGACGCGTTATTACTTTCAAGGATGCTATGGACTGCGTACCGAAAGGCTTTATCGCAATGGTACCTGCTATCACAATCCTTACCCTTGCAACAACTCTTAAAAACATGACAGGCTTGCTCGGTGCAGCTGATTACGTTGATACTATGATGCGTGGCTCAGCTGAAAGCCTTAATATGATGCTCCCGGCTATCATCTTCTTGGTAGCTTGCGGTCTTTCATTTGCAACAGGTACATCTTGGGGTACATTCGGTATCTTAATCCCGATTGTTACTACTATCTTCCCTGCTGACTCAGAACTCCTTATCATCGGTATGTCAGCTTGTCTTGCAGGTGCGGTTTGCGGTGACCACTGCTCACCTATATCTGATACAACTATTATGTCCTCAGCAGGTGCTCAGTGTAACCACCTTAACCACGTTTCAACACAATTGCCTTACGCCATTACAGTTGCGGCGATTTCATTCGTTGGCTATATCCTCGCAGGCTTCGTTCAGAGCGCTTGGATTGTGCTTCCTGTAATGGTGGCTGTAACAATCGCAGTATTGTTCGTACTCAAATACACAGTAGGCAAAAAGAAGTAAAATAATTAAATTGAATATTTTAAAAGGGTTGAAGTTTTCACTTCAACCCTTTTCAGTTTTTTAATATACAACTTCTGTTTCTTTTGCGACTTTTACAACTTCGCTTACATAGATTTTGCTGTTCCAGGTAAGTGAATCACGTTCTAAAATTCTCAGGTCACCGCCGTCATCCCAAAGGAAAACAGGGATATCATATTCACCTGCACAACCCACAACATTCTCAGCAAAAGCTGTTTTCTTTTCATCAGGATATTCAGCCATCATACCCGATTCGCCCAAAACCGCACCGATTCCGTGCTCATCAGCAAAGGTACGCATTTGGCGGAACACCCAGCGGTTAGCTTCTTTATCCGATGTATCAGGCTGATACCAATGTACATCCATAATAATGTGGTTGTCATTCTCGGGTACCCAAAGCTTGTTTATCTGATTGTCGTACCACTGCGCTCCGTAGGTTGGAAGCATTAAATAACGCTTATCATTATTTCCGCCGCTCTCGCGAACAGTATCAACAAAAATCTTATAAAGCTCATTTATGCGGTCAAATGCCGCCTGATTGTGTCCCCACCAGCATTTATCGGTATCACTGTCACCGCAGCCGTCAAACGCAGTTGTAGCAGTTATTTCATTAGCCGCTTCCAAAATCAGCTGAGCATTATAATCCTTAAAAGTATCGGCAATCTGCACCCAGATTTGTCTGTACTTTTCTTTAATCTCTTCCCATTGGTCGTCGCTTGCGGAAATATTAAGCCACGCGCCGTCATCGTGATGCATATTAACAATTACATAAACGCCCGCATTAACGCAGTAATCAGCTACTTCCTTTACACGGGACATCCATTCTTCTTTTACAGTATATTTGCCGTCGTTTTCCTCAATCTGCAATCCCCAGGTTACAGGAACGCGGATAGCATTAAATCCCGAATCAGCGACAAAATCGATCATACCTTGAGTTGTAAGAGGATTGTTCCAGCCTGTTTCCTGCTCTTGAGGTGTAGGTGTATCCGAAATCTCACCCCAAATCTGACAAGCCTCAAGGGTGTTACCCAAATTCCAGCCTGCAACTATTTCAGTGCAGACCTCATCGGCAGTTTTTTCAAAATCCGCTGAAATTCCACTCGCATTAAGTTTTTCGCTGTCAGCAACAGGTGCAGACTCGCCGCAAGAAACAAAACTAAAAGCGAGCACTAAACATAAAATCAAACTACATAATTTTCTAATCATAAAGCCAAACCGCCTTTTCTTAAAATTCTGCATATTTCTATGCCGTTTGCATCTTTAAGTGCAATATTTTTATCAATACATTCAATCGCCGCAACGCCTGCCGCTTCACCGAGCTGATTGAGGTTTACCATTACCCTGAGTGCTCCGAACGCTGCCGCATCGGCGTTTAACATTCTGCCGACAACGCAGATATCGGCATCATAAATTACAGGGATTTCTTTTTGTGGTAAGTTTATATACTCCATTTTCCGCCACCACATTTCATTTAATTTTTACAATTTCACTATACATTACAAGCAGCAAAAAGTCAATGAAAATACAGGAAGAAAAATAATAGATATTTTTAAAAAAACATCTTGACAAAAGAGCGCCTATATATTATAATCTTAAATGTTGTAAATATATTTGGTGGGTATAGCGTAGTTGGCCTAACGCGTCAGTTTGTGGCACTGAAGACCGTCGGTTCGAATCCGACTATCCACCCCAGCACGAAGAAGCAATCCGAAAAGGATCGCTTCTTTTTTGTTTATATATAAAAAATCTACTAAATCTACGGATTTGAACCGACGTTGCCATTGTTTTTTCGGTCGCCTCGTAAGAGGAGAAAAAACGTCATATTATAATAAGTGGCATAAAGTACTAGTAGATTGAGTATCATATAGTTATCGTACTTTGAGGTATTTCGCTTTTAAATATTCAGGTATGGATGTTCAATAAAGAATAATTGAGTATAATGAATGACAGAATAAG
>JBGVHY010000056.1:0-9739 GCA_045122755.1 Acutalibacteraceae bacterium
AATATGGCGAAGTCGATATTGCTTGCACATATATAGTTAGAAATACTAATTTAGATACATTCGAGATTGTTGCAAAGATTAACATAAATAGTAAAAAAGCGATTGCTTTGAGGAGGGCGGTAAGAAATGAGCGAAACAGCAACAAAGTTGATGAAAAAACTGATGAGTTTGAAAGTAGCGGAAGACGAATTGATAATATCAATAATGTCAAGTCTTCTTCAGACAGACAAAGAATATCAGAAAATGTTAACCGACCTGGAAAAGAATTATCAAAATCCAACGAGAGAAGAGTTAATTCTAATAGCAATGAAAAACAGCAATCAAATAGAAGAATAAACACTCAATCACAAGCAGAGGTAGATACCCCTGCTTTTTCTATTAGTGAAAAGCAAGACTCCGACTATTTAAAAGCAGTCCGTAATGGCGACATGGAAACTGCGCAGAGAATGGTTGATGAAGTTGCTGAAGAAAAAGGTTATACTGTTAAGGCATATCACGGTACTGATGCAAAGTTCACTGTTTTTGATAGTTCTAAAAAGAGAACGAAAGTATTAAATTTTGGTAAAGGTTTTTATTTCGGCACAAATAAAGATAAGGCTAAAATGTATTTTGAAACAGGTAATATTATCGATGCCTATCTTTCTATGAAAAAAACTTATGAGATTTTCTCATATAGATTAGACAAGTTTGACCTTGATAGGTTGTCTAATGAGTTTTCTGAAAAAGTAACCGTTGATAATATTCAGGAAGTTCTTAAAAAGAATGGTTATGATGGAATCATAGCAAGAAATTATAACGGAACCACAAATCCAATTAATCAGTATGTTGTTTTTGACCCTAACCAAATTAAGTCTGCGGAGCCGGTTGTTTATGATGATGACGGTAATGTTATTCCACTTTCACAAAGATTTGATGAAAGTCAAGATGACATTAGGTTTAGTATTAGTGATACTCAAAATATGTCTTGGGAAAAACAGATAAACGCTCTTTTGCAAAAGAAAGGAACCATTAAACATAGCGATACTCTTGTCTTGAAAAATAATACACCAAGTTATCTTGTGGAAAGTGATATTGAAGATTTGCCTTTAGCAGTTCCTATTAGTGTTATTACAAAAGCGAGAAGTGGAAAAGACGAAAGCCATTCTATATCTGACATAAATCTTGTTAATTTAAAAAACGCAATCGAAAATCCGATTGCAGTAATAGAAAATAACGAAAGAAATGCTTTTGTTTTTGTTACAAACTTAAAAGAGAATGGCAAATACATTATAGTTGGATTTGAGAAAAGCACACTATTTGATGGCGACAAGGTGCATAAGGCAACAAGTATTCATTCGAGACAAAATATTGATTTATATCTTAAAAAGATAAACAATTCAAATGTTTTTGTTGAAAATGAAAATAAACTTATTGAAGTGTTCCAGGGAGTTCAAAACGATATTGAACGCTTAAAACAAAACAATAAGTTTACTAAAATTAAAATACCACAACAAAACGAATTTGTCAAGGGTCAACTTTCCGTTTCTGATGATTTTGATGGGCTTGTTGATACTTATGGTGCTATTCCAGAAGGTATGAATGCCGAGAGGGACATTGCAGTTCCAAAGAAAACAAGTGAAAATCAATTTACTTCTTATGTTGCTCGAAGCATTATGGAAAAGGGCAGTGTTGACGATGCTACACTTGAACAGATTAAGGAACAGGTTGTTAACGAAGCGTTAAGCCATAAGCGTTGGAGTGATAAAGAAGCACTTGATTATGCGCAAAAGCAACTTAAAGATGGCGAAGCACAGCAGATTTGGAATGATGTTGTTTCAGGTAAAACTTTACTTGATAAAAACAAAATAGCGATTGCCGAAGGGCTTTTAGAGATGTATGCAAACAATGGTCAAGCCGACAAGGTTTTGACACTTACTGCAGAACTTTGTGAAGTTGGAACAAGGGTAGGTCAGGCAGTACAGGCTTTCTCACTACTCAAAAATATGGGTGGAGTGGGAAGGCTTTATTATTTGCAAAAAGTTACTGATTCAATAAACAGAGACATTGAAAAGAAGTTCGGCAAAAATAAAAAAATCCCGAAACCCTTATAAATAAAGGCTTCGGGAATGGCAGCGGAATAGGGATTCGAACCCCAACAAACAGAGTCAGAGTCTGTCGTGCTACCGTTACACTATTCCGCTGTGTGCAACAATAAATATTATACCCGATTTTTTTGATTTGTCAAGGAAAATTTATCATTTTTTAAAAAAATTTTAAGGGCGGCACAAAACCGCCCTTAAAAATCAAATACAAGGTATCAATAACATAGTGTTTTCGCTCAAGTTTTCTTGTGAAATATTGTTTGCATCGCAGATTCTGTCAGCTGAGGTGTTGTATTTGAGTGCGATATCCCAGATGCTTTCGCCTGCCATACCGTAATAAACTACAAGACTCGGCATATCATCAAATGATTTTTCTTTTTCCTCATCGATTTTCATCATTGTAACTGCGTTCATATTAAATTGCTTTGTGATAAACCCGTTTACATTAAGCTCGGCTTTTAAATCAATCGCATTGCCTGAGGAAATATTGTAAGAACAGCTTATCGGAGTAATATTCAAATCAAAAACACAGCCCTCGTCGCAATCCTTTGCCGAGATTTTTTCGCTAAAAGGCACAACTTTTTCATAGTATTTGCAAGCGCCATTTTCGTCCTCAAGTGAGATGCAAACCGCAATGTCGCCGCAGATAAACGTATTGCCGTTTTCTGTTTTACAGCCGTGATTAAGCGGCATACAACGCAGGTCGATTATCTCCGAAATCTGTGATGAAACGTTTATACAGTCGCTGGCGGTGATGTTCTCATTAAGTGCAGAGATAAAACGTTCGCAGGTTACTGTTTCTCGTTCAAGCTCCGATTCAAAACGGGTAGAATAGCCGTCAGTCACCATATCGATATCTTTGATGTGATGTGATACAACCGAGATATTCACTTTTGAGGTCGTATTAATTGTGCGCATTTCACCTTCGCTGTTTGTAATCGGCTTGAATGCAACTGAGCAGATATCGGCGCACGCCTTACAGACTGAGTTTTCATCGGTACCTTCAATGTCAATCACCTGATTAACAGGAACGCTGTGCTTTATGCATTCGTATCTCAAATCGGTGCTGAGATACAAAATTTCATAGTTTACGGTAAGCTTTAAAATAGCCTTATTTGCAATTGTTTTGCACTCGTCTACAACAACACTCGCATCACTGCGGATAATATTTGAGACCGAGCCGCTTGACTGCGAAAGCATAATATCATCGGCAATGTTGACTTGTTTTGATGCAAAGCCTGTCGGTTGAAGGATTTTTTCTTTGCAACGTTTTAAAACGACAGAGTCATCGTTGATATCGCAGATGTAATTCTTTTCGTCATTCATTAAAAGTTTCAGCATTACGCTTACCGAGCCATGAATATCGATTTTACGGTTGTTTACCGCGCGGCAGTTAACGTATTCTGTCTTGGTGCTGTAGGATTTAATTGTTTCTTTATCAATAACGCCTACATTTATTGATTTTGACAGGCTCATAGGCATTTCGTAGCCGAAAAGCTTATCCTCTTTAGTGACATATAAAACGCAGATTACAGCATTTATATCGACTTGAGCTGTATCTGACAACACCGAAAGATTTGATATTCTCGAGGTAATATTGCATTTTAAAATACGCTCGATATCAGGGCAGTAATCCGGCAGAGTAAATTCGCAGTCAACAGGGTATTCATTGCGCTTTTCATAAGCCTTTTTTGTGGTGGTTATATTTTTCTTAACAGAGTCCAGATTCATATAAGTCACGCCTTTCCGTAAAATTCTTTTTGTAAATTATATTATTCTGTGTTCTCAAATATAACCAAAATGAAAATCCATCTGTTGTGATATGCATCCCAAAAGGGTTTGACCTTTGTGATGCATATCATTCTCTTTTCTATTGTAAAATTAAAAGCGGTATGATATAATTTAAAAAATAAAGAGGAAAAATATGAGGATTATTTAAGACTTTTTTATGATAATGAGCCGAAACACCATATTTATCATCCCTCTGATTATTCTTCAAATATAATTATTCCGCTTTTTATGTCGATTAAAAAGCTTTTGTTCGAGCATTACAAGAAAAACCATAAAAAATCACGGTTTATGGCGATTATGTCGGAGTTTCGCCGTCAGAGCACAACATTGAGCCTATAGGAAAGGAGAAAACTAAATGATTTGCAAAGAGATTTTAGATGCGCTCGTTCCTCTTACCAATGAAGAAAAGCGGCTTAAAAATGAAAAAAGCGGGATAGACCGCTCGCTTTATATGACGGGCAATTTTAATATTATAAACAGTAAAAAGCTGCTTAAAGACGGCAAGCTGATTACTGTAAGAAAACATTCTCGTTTTGTAGATTTTCCTGAGCATACCCATGACTACGTTGAAGTAGTTTATATGTGTAAAGGTAAGACTACACATATTATAAACGGTAATGAAATAACTCTTAATGAGGGTGAATTACTGTTTTTAAACACTCAAGCCAAACAGAAAATTAAACGTGCAAATGAGAATGATATTGCGGTTAATTTTATTATCCTTCCTGAGTTTTTCGATCAGATGGTAGATATTTTAGGTGAGGAGGAAACTCCTCTTAGAAACTTTATTGTTGACTGCCTCTGCGGCGGTGCAAATACCCCTGTATTTTTGCATTTTAAGGTTGCGGATATTCTTCCTGTTCAAAACCTGATTGAAAATCTTATTTTCACACTTATTCACGACACGCCAAACAAACGCAGAATTAATCAGACTACAATGGGGCTGCTCTTTTTACAGCTAATGAATTACACCGAGCGCCTGACAGGTCAAAGCGAAGAAAACGATGTAATCATAAAGGTACTTTCGTACATAGAGGAGCATTATAGGGACGGCTCGCTTACCGAAATCGCCGATAAGCTTCATATGGATATTTACAATCTTTCAAGAGAGATAAAACGTAAAACGGGCAAGAATTATACCGAGTTTTTGCAGGAAAAGCGTCTGAATAAAGCGGCTTTTTTGCTTAAAAATTCGGATATGAAAGTATCCGCTGTCGCCGAAAAGGTAGGCTATGATAATTTAAGTTATTTTCACCGCATTTTTGTGCGTGCTTACGGCACTACTCCGAAAAAATACCGAGATTGCAAATAAGGACATTTTTTTAACAAATCAAGTGCTTTTAAATGCCTTCGTTCTGTGCTAAAATCAAAGCAGAACGGAGGTATTTTTTTATGGAGTATGTATTGGCTGTAGATATCGGTGCTTCAAGCGGACGTCATATTTTAGGCTACATAGAAAATGAAAGATTAAAACTCGAAGAAATTTACCGTTTTGAAAATAACCTTACAAAAACCGAAAACGGTCTTGAGTGGGACATTTCGCATCTTTTAAGTGAGGTTGTAAACGGTATAAAGCAGTGCAAAACAATCGGTAAAATTCCAAAAACAATTGCGATTGATACCTGGGGTGTTGATTACGTCCTGCTTGATGAAAACGGTAAAGAAATATTGCCCGCCTTTTCTTACCGCGACAACAGAACTTCAAATGCAGCAAAAGAGGTTACAAAAATTATTCCTTTTGATGATTTGTATCGAAAAACAGGAATTCAGATGCAAAATTTCAATACTGTTTTCCAACTTTTTGATGATAATCAAAAAGGAAAACTTAAAAAAGCTAAACATTTTTTAATGATACCTGAGTATTTGTCTTTTAAGCTTACAGGTAAAATCTCCAAAGAATACACGAACGCAACTACTACAGGATTAGTAAACGCTGAAAAGTTTGAGTGGGACTTTTCGATAATCGAAAAATTAGATTTGCCTAAAGAGCTTTTTGAAAGTTTTTCTATTCCTGGCAGTAAAGTAGGGGAGGTATCCGAGGAAATTAGGGAGAAAATCGGCTTTAACTCTACCGTTATTCTTTGTCCTTCTCACGATACCGCAAGCGCTGTTGCAGCTTGCCCTTTAGGAGAGAATGACATATTTATCTCAAGCGGAACCTGGAGCCTTATTGGTTGTGAGCTTTTGAAACCGATAACCTCTGAAAATGCGCAAAAAGCTAATTTTACCAACGAGGGCGGAATTAATAAGCGTTTTCGTTTTCTTAAAAATATTATGGGTATGTGGCTTTTCCAGAACATACGTAAAGCTTTAAATAAGCAGTATTCTTACGATGAAATGATGAAAATGGCGATGGAAAGCGATTTTTGTGAAACAGTTGATGTAAACGCACCCGAATTTGTCGCTCCTGATGATATGATAAAGTCAGTTAATGAAATGTTATGTAAACCTGATTTGCCTTTAGGCGATACAATCAACTGCGTTTATCATTCACTCGCAAAATATTATGCAGAGTCAGTTAAGGAGCTTGAAAACATTACCGGTAAAACATTTGAGCGCATTTGCATTGTAGGCGGTGGTAGTAAGGACGATTACTTAAACAGACTCACAGCAAAATACACAGGAAAATGCGTTACCGCAGGACCTGTCGAGGCAACTGCTACAGGTAATATAATTTCTCAGTTAATTTACAATGATAATTCATTGGAACTTATGAGTGCAAGAGAAAAAATTCAAAAATCATTCGATATTAAAGAGGTGTAATTATGTATAATAAGGCTAAAGAAATGTATGCAAAATTCGGTGTTGATACCGATAAAGCGATTAAAACTTTAAAAGAAATTCCGATTTCTATTCATTGCTGGCAAGGTGATGATGTAATGGGATTTGATAACTGCGGTGCGCTTTCAGGCGGTATCCAGACAACGGGAAATTACCCGGGCAGAGCAAGAAACCCTGAAGAACTGATGGCTGATATTGACAAGGTTTTATCTCTTGTCAGCGGTAAAAACAAGCTTAATCTTCACGCTTCGTACGCAATTTTTGAAGACGGTGAATTTGTTGATCGCGATAAAATACAGCCTAAACACTTTAAAAAGTGGGTGGATTTTGCAAAAGAACGCGGTATGGGGCTCGATTTTAACCCTACATTCTTCTCACACGATATGGTAAAAGATAATCTTACACTTTCTTCACCCGACGAGCAAGTGCGCTCTTTCTGGGTTGAGCATGGCAAGCGTTGTGTCAAAATCGCAGAGTATTTTGCAAATGAATTAGAAACTCCTTGTGTGCTTAATTTTTGGATTCCTGACGGCTACAAGGATATTCCTGCTGACAGACTCGCACCAAGAGCAAGATTTAAGAAATCACTTGATGAAATTCTCTCAATTCCTTATGATAAAGAAAAAGTTCTTGTAACTCTGGAATCTAAAGTGTTTGGAATCGGTATGGAGTCTTACACAGTAGGCTCGGCAGAGTTTTGCCTTTCGTACTCAGCAAAAAATAACATCGTTCCGCTTATGGATAACGGACATTATCACCCGACCGAGGTTGTTTCGGATAAAATTTCTTCACTTTTACTCTTTAATGAAAAGGTTGCGCTTCATATTACCCGTCCTGTTCGTTGGGACAGCGATCATGTTGTGCTTTTCGATGATGAAACAAGAGAAATTGCAAAAGAAATCGTTTATCATAACGCAACTGACAGAGTAATGATAGCAACTGATTATTTTGACGCTTCTATCAACCGCATTTCTGCTTGGATAACAGGCATAAGAAATGTGCAGAAAGCTTTGTTGTTTGCTCTTGTTTCTCCAAATAAAAAAATGAAACAGATGCAGAATGACGGTGAACTTACAGACCTTATGGTATTACAAGAAGAGCTTAAAACAATGCCTTTTGGAGCAGTATGGTCAGAGTATCTTAAACAGAGCAATGTAGAAGAAGATTATCTAACAGAAGTTAAAAAATACGAAAAGGAAGTTTTGGTGAGAAGATAATGAAGAATATTTTTGAAGCGTCTTTTGTGCGTGAAATGATGCGAACAACTGCTAATATGTACCGCCTCGGCTGGGACGAGCGCAACGGCGGTAATATTAGCTATATGCTTGATGAAACACAAGTAGCAGAATACCTTGATATTAACTCTTGTATCCGCGAAATTCCGCTCGGCTTTGACGCACACGAGTTAATCGGCAAAATCTTTATTGTAACAGGCACAGGCAAATATTTTAAAAATGTAGAGGTTGACCCTGAAGAAAATTTAGGTATAATTAAGATAGCTGATGACGGTGTAACCGCCCGTCTTTTATGGGGCTATAAATCAGGCGGTAGATTTACATCAGAATTACCTGCTCACCTTATGAGCCATATCGCACGTTTGTCTGTTGACCCTGAAAACCGCGTTGTTATGCATTCACATCCGACAAATACTCTCGCTATGAACTATGTACACGAGCTTGATGAGAAAAAGCTTACACATACTCTTTGGGAAATGTGTACTGAATGTATTGTTGTTTTCCCTGATGGTGTAGGCGTTCTTCCTTGGATGCTCTGCGGAACAAATTCTATCGGTGAGGCTACTGCAGAGAAAATGAAAGAATTTCGTCTTGTTATCTGGGGTATGCACGGAATTTACGGCGCAGGCAGAGACCTTGATGAAACCTTCGGTCTTATCGAAACCGTTGAAAAGGCGGCTCAGATTTATATGCTTACCGCTCATTTACCTCGCGTAAACACCATTAAAGATGAGGAAATGCAGGAATTAGCTGAGTTTTTTGGAGTAAATTACAGAAAAGACTTTTTGAACCTTTAAAGGAGTAACTTATGTTTTATCCTAAATCAAGAGAAAAATTTAAAGTTGAGGAATTTAAAAATCCCGATAAAACCTATCGTGCGTCACCTTTCTGGGCTTGGAACACTGAGCTTGACCGCGAAGAATTAATGCGCCAGATTGAGATTTTCAAAACGATGGGATTCGGCGGATTTCATATTCATTCGCGTGTAGGAATGGCAACTCCTTATCTTTCGGAAGAATTTTTTGACCTTGTTCGTGCTTGCAATGAAAAGGGCAAACAGCAGGATTTGCTTACATATCTTTATGATGAGGACCGTTGGCCGTCAGGCTCAGCCGGTGGTTTTGTAACAAAAAATGAGCAGTATCGTCAGGTATACTTGCGCTTTATGACTTCTCCCCTCGATAACGGCAGATGCTCGTTGCTCAGCGTTTATGATATAAAATTCAATGATGATAATACGATTGAATATAAACGAATTGATGAAACAGCACAAGCTAAATATCAAAAGTGGTATGCATACATTGATGTAGAGCCTACAGGTAACGGTTGGTTTAATAATCAGTGCTTTGTTGATTTGTTAAACCCTGAGGCTGTCAGAGAGTTTTTGCGAATAACTCATGAGGCTTATAAAAAACATTTAGGCGACGAATTTTCAAAAAGCATTCCGTCAATCTTTACTGATGAGCCGCAGCTTACTCGTAAAAATCTTTATGATAGTATAAATGATAACTTTATGCTACCTTGGACAGGTACGTTCTGCGAGCGGTACAGCGAGAAATACGGTGAGGATATCGCTGATAAAATCCCTGAAATTTTCTTCGAGAAAAAGGGCGAATATTCCTATACAAGATATAACTTCCACGAGCTTTCTACTGAGATGTTCGCTGAAAGTTTTTCCGACCAGTACGGGCAATGGTGTTCGGAAAACGGCATTGCTATGACAGGTCACGTTCTAAACGAAGGCAATATTGTTGATCAGACTATCGCGGTTGGCGACCCGCTTCGTCTGTATCTTGGATTTACAATGCCGGGTTGCGATATGCTTATGAATTTTCACGAGTTTGCAACTAT
>JBGVHY010000057.1:0-6203 GCA_045122755.1 Acutalibacteraceae bacterium
AATCCCTCGTGTTCTCCGTATTCATAACTCTTTTCAAAAAGCATCTGCATACCAAGGCAGATACCGAGCATTATTTTACCCGACATAGCCTCTTCGGTAATCAGTTTATCAAGGTCGTTTTTGCGTAGTTTTTCGACGGCATCGCGGAACGCGCCGACACCCGGAAGAACGAGTTTTTCTGCTCGTTTTATCTCCTCTTTATCACTTGTTACGATAATGTCAGCACCTACCCGTTCAAATGAACTTTTGAGTGAGAAAAGGTTGCCGACACCGTAATCAATAATTGCTATCATGGGGGTACTCCTTAAAATTTATAAAACACCTTTTGTTGACGGGATTTCGTCTTTGTATTCTTCATCAATTTTTACTGCTTTGCGCAGAGTTCTTGCAAAAGATTTGAATGTTCCCTCAACAATGTGGTGAGCATTTCTGCCATCAAGCTGTTTAATATGCAACGTAACATTGGCTCTGCGAACGAAAGCCATAAAAAACTCTTCAACGAGTTCGCAATCAAAATCACCGATTTTCTCAGTTGGGATAGAAAGGTCAAACTTCAAGTATCCTCTGCCCGAAATATCAACCGCGGTTAAAATGAGCGATTCATCCATCGGTAAAGTTGTATCAGCATAACGGGTGATACCTGCCATATTGCCAATGCTTTGCGCAAATGCGTCACCTAGTACAATGCCGATATCCTCAGCACTGTGGTGAAAATCAACATAGGTGTCGCCTTTGCAGATTAGTTTTAAATCAAATTTAGCGTGCTTAGCTAAAAGGGTTAACATATGGTCAAAAAAGCCGTTGCCCGAATTTATTTCCGCCTTGCCGCTGCCGTCAAGATTAAGAAATAGCGAAATATCGGTTTCAGCGGTTTTTCTGTTTAAAGTTGCTTCTCTCATTTTTTTACCCTCTTTCAATTATTTTTCCCATTGCGAAAATAAGCGCCTGCATTTCAGCAGCTGTACCTATTGTAATTCTTAAATAATTCTTAATACGCTCTTTTTTAAAGTGGCGTACTAAAATGCCTTTTTTGTAAAGCTCTTTATAAAGATATTCGCCCTCAAACTTCGGGTGTTTAGCGAACAGAAAATTTGCTTTTGACGGCAAAATTTCAAAACCTAAATCCTTTAACTTTTCAGCAGTAAACTTTCGGGTTTCAATTATCGTTTTACAGTTGTTCATATAATAATCGTTTTCCTCGAGCACCGCTGTGCCGACGCTTTGGGTCATCGAGTTTATATTATAAGGATTGGTTGAAAACTTGATTTTGTTAAGGTCAGCTATCAATTCCTCATCAGCAATTGCAAAACCAAGACGGGCGCCTGCGAGCGAACGCGATTTTGAAAAAGTACCTGTTACAATTAAGTTTTTGTACTTCTTTGTAAGAGGGTAAACGCTCACTCCTCCAAAGTCAATATAAGCCTCGTCGATTACTACAATATTGTCGGGATTGCTTTTAACGATTTGCTCAATCTCATCAACCGAAAGGCAGATACCTGTCGGAGCATTCGGGTTTGCTATAACTATATTTTTTTGGCAACCGATATAGTCATCAAGGTCGATTGTAAAATCGTCAGTTAAAGGAATCTCAGTGTAATCAATATGATAAAGGTCACCGAAAACCTTATAAAAACCGTAAGTGATGTCAGGAAAGATAACGGGGTTTTTATCGCTGAAAAACGCGGTAAAGCAGTAGTTTAAAATCTCGTCCGAGCCGTTACCGAAAATTACGTTTTCAGGCAAAACATCATACACCTTGCAAAACTCATTAGTAAGTACCGAACATTCAGGATTACAGTATAATTTTAAATCGCCGATAACCCCTGTATCAAGAGCTTTTAACACACCGATTGACGGTGGAAAAGGCGACTCATTTGTATTAAGCTTGATATACTTTTTGTCTTTTGGCTGTTCGCCCGGAACATAAGCATCAAGGCTTTGTAATTTTTCAATTAAAAATCTGCTCATTTATTTATTCGCCGTCCTCAAATCGGATAGTAGCGCTTTTAGCGTGTGCGGTAAGTCCTTCGCGAGTTGCAAAGAGTGCAACGTCGTCCTTGACTGCTTTTAATGCGTCAGCGGTGAAGTAGGTGTACTGAGATTTCTTAACAAAGTCATCAACGGAAAGCGGACTTGAGAATTTAGCAGTACCGCTTGTCGGCAATGTGTGGTTAGGCCCTGCGAAGTAGTCGCCGAGAGCTTCGGGACAATTTTTGCCCAAGAACACCGAGCCTGCATTTGTGACTAAATTCAGATAATCAAACGGGTTATCGGTGCAGATTTCAAGGTGTTCAGGAGCGAGTTCGTTTGAAACCTCTACAGCTTTTTTAAGGTCATCAGTAATGATGATTTTGCCGTTATTATCAATAGATGCGCGCGCGATTTCTGCGCGTGAGAGCTGAGGAATTTGTTTTTCTATTTCCACTGAAACTTTTTCGGCAAATGAAGCATCATCAGTAATCAAAACCGAGGTCGCCATTTTGTCGTGTTCAGCCTGAGAGAGTAAGTCAGCGGCAATGTGAGACGGGTTGTTTGTGTTATCGGCGATAACTAAAATCTCGCTCGGACCTGCAATCATATCAATTGCAACTCTGCCGAAAACTTGTTTTTTTGCCTCCGCAACGAATGCGTTGCCGGGACCTACTATTTTGTGAACAGCAGTTACGGTTTGAGTACCATATGCAAGCGCTGCAACAGCTTGTGCACCGCCGATTTTGTATACTTTATCAACTCCTGCGAGTGAAGCGGCGACTAAAATATTCGGGTTAACTTTTCCGTCTTTTTTCGGCGGAGTTACCATATAAATTTCCTTGCAACCAGCAATTTTAGCAGGGATACAGTTCATCAAAACCGATGAGGGGTAAGCGGCTGTACCACCGGGAACATAAAGACCGACTTTTTCAATCGGGATAATTCGCTGACCGCAGATAACTCCGTCTTTTTCAGTAGCTATAAAGCTCTGGCGAACCTGTTTGCGGTGAAAATCGTAGATGTTTTCGCTCGCTTTCTTGATTACCTCGATAAATTCCTCATCAACAAGTGTAAAAGCCTCATCAAATTCCTCTTTTGACACCTCAAGGCTGTCGAGTTTTACTCCGTCAAACTTTTCAGAGTAAAAACGCAAGGCATCATCACCCTCGGATTTTACTTTTTCAATAATTTCTTCTACTGTTGTTGCGACACCTGTTTTGTTGTCGCTTCTTATAAAGAGGTCGTTCTTATCTACCTCATTAAAGTTATATATTTTAATCATTTTTTAGTCCTCGTCTGCTTCAAGTATTTTTGCCATTTGTTCGCGAAGAGTGGTAATACGCTCATTTTTGAATTTATAGCTCGACTTATTTGAAATAAGTCTTGCACTAATCTCAACGATTGTTTCCTTTGGTTCAAGGTCGTTTTCAAGCAAGGTTTTGCCTGTTTCAACGATATCAACGATTACATCGGAAAGACCGAGCAGCGGCGCAATTTCAATTGAACCGTTAAGCTTAATAATATCTATCTGTCGGCTGATTGAGTTGTAATACTGCTTTGCAATATTCGGAAATTTTGTTGCAACAACCAAGGTTTTATTATGGTTATCCTTAAAATCTTTTTTAGCGGCAACTGCCATTCTGCATTTGCCTAACCCTAAATCGAGCATTTCGTAAACTTCGGAATTTTGCTCAAGCAAAATATCTTTACCTACGATGCCGACATCGGCAGCGCCTTTTTCAACATAAATTGCAACATCGGAAGGCTTAACCCAGAAGTAGCGTACTTTTTTGTCTGAATTTTCAAAAATAAGCTTTCTGCCTTTGTCGTAAATGGCAGGGCAAGGGAAGCCTGATTTTTCAAAAATCGCATAGGCTTTTTCACCGAGTCTTCCTTTTGGCAATGCTACATTTATATATTCATTGTCGTCGTCTGCTTTCACTTTTTCATCAATGCGTTCGAGTAAATCAAGGTAAACTGCAAAACCGATTGCGCCTTTGTTTTTACCCATCTTCTGCACGAGATTATCATATCTTCCGCCGGCGAGAATGCTTACAGGAAGCTCATTTATAAATCCATTGAAAATGATGCCGTTGTAGTAATTCATATCATTCTCAATCGAGAAATCAATCATTACACGATTATTCATACCTTCTTTTTCGAGCGTTGAATTAAGCTTATAAATCTCGTAAAAAGCCGCCTGCATCTGCTCGTTTAAGATAAGACTTTCCAGTCTTTCGGTACAGCTTGAAATCGGCTCATAGATAAGACAAAGCTCGCATAAAGCGTCGGTCACTTTGTCGCTGATTTTACTTTCCTCGCAGATAGATTTGATAGCCGCGGAGTTTCGCTGGGAAACCGCTTTTAAAATCTTTGCGTTTATCTGCTCATCGGTATGTGCTTCAGCTAAGATTCCTGAAATAAAGCCGTTATGAGAAATGTTAAGCAGATATGTATCGCTTATCTGCTGTAAGCTCTTTATCGCAAGGGTGATAACCTCGCAGACATTTGAAGTGTCAATATCGCCTATACATTCAAGACCAGTCTGGTTAATCTCGCGAAAGCCGTTTTCATCATTTGGACGGTAAACAACCTCGTTATAGTAAACTTTTTTAAGCAGCTCATCATCTTTAGTGTTTTTGATAATCGAAAGTGTAACGTCAGGCTTAAGTGCCATCAATTTACCGTTTGTATCGGTAAAAGTGAGTACATTTTCTGATACCAAAAAGCTTTTATTTTTCATATATAGGTCATATTCTTCAAATTTGCTGACCTTATATTGCTCATATCCGTAATCCTTGAAAAGACCTCGAAGTAAAAATATTGCCTTTTCGCAGTTATTTAAAATCTTTTCATCAAAAGACATCTGGGGTTCTCCTTAAATATGTTATTTTTCACAGTTTTTGAATGCTTTTTTATAGCCGTCCTCACCGTAAGAGTAGCAGCGGCTTACTCGACTGATAGTAGCGGTTGATGCACCTGTAATCTCAGCGATTTTTGAGTAAACCATACCTTGTTTTAAAAGTGAAGCAACCTGCATACGCTGTGACATATCAAGAAGCTCCTTTGTAGTCATAAGGTCGGTTAAAAAGCATTTGATATCCTCTTCGTTATCGAGGTTTTTGAGCGCGTCAATGAGTAAATGCGCACCTTCTGAATCTAATATTTTCATTATAAATTCGTCCTTTTTGATAATATTTTTTCTATAGTATTTTGCTTTAGCACTTTAGCATAATAACACAACAGACTATAAAAGTCAATAGGGAATGGTAAAGTTTTTGAGAAATAATGTTATTACTTTCAGCAGGTTCTTTCTGTTTTATTAAGTGATGATATAATTATTTTGAAAAAGTGAAATGCGTTTTACTTTATATGCGCTTATATTTATAGTATTTGCAATTTCTTGTTTGATAAGTGGAATATTCATTATATAAATATTTAACGGGCGGATTTTGCTCCACCCGTTTTCAATTCATCGACAAAGTCGATACGCAATTTTTCATTATTCATTAGCAAAGCGGCTTCAATATTCATTTAGACGAACATAGTGAGATACTATATCTTCTCTACACCTGAATAAACCAAATCAATAAATTGTTTTGCACATCGCGGTGTTCTGCCGCCGTTGCGTGTTGCAAATGCTTCGGCGCGGATAACAAGCTGCTTTTCGTCACATTCAATGCCTTTTTCCTTTGCCATTGAGGTGATAATATCTTCAAAAACAAACTTATCAGGGCGAAGGTATGTAACAGTAAGTCCAAAACGCGCGGTAAGACCCAAAATGCCCTGAATGTTATCAGTTGCGTGAATAAGATCGCCGTTCCGTTCTGAAGCGGTTTCCTTAATCAAATGGCGGTGGTTACTTGTTACATAAACCGCGATATTATCGCTGATGCCTTTTGAATCACCATCAAGAATGGTTTTCAGCGCACAGAAATCGGGGTCTTCGGTTGAAAAAGTAACATCATCGAAAAAGATAATGAATTTAAGCGGATTGTTTGCAACCTTTGCTACAATATTCGGAATAAGAGTAATCTGAGTTTTGTTAAGCTCGATAAGGCGAAGTCCTTTAGAGAAAAACTCATTTGCTATAGCCTTAATTGAGCTTGATTTACCTGTACCTGCATCACCGTAGAGAAGAACGTTACAGCAAGGCTTGCCGTCAACCAGTGCTTTTGTGTTGTCAATTACTTTTTGGCGTTCACGTTCGTAGTTGTACATCTCAGAAAGTG
>JBGVHY010000058.1:0-4234 GCA_045122755.1 Acutalibacteraceae bacterium
AAAGGGCATAATGCTTGGCTTAGGAAATGCTGTAAGCTAAATAAACTGCAAAACTACAATAAAACTCTAAATGATTGTGTATGCCCGTCGGTGCTACCAACAAAAACATAGGTTACCAACCAGATACTGTAAGCCCCATCAACTTTAAAACTATATCAAAACTCTAAATGATTGTGTATGCCCGTCGGTGCTACCGACAAAAAATGCGGAACGGTTATTACCGTTCCGCATTTTTGCACTATATTTTTTTAAAAGGATCATTAAATAGTAAATCAAAGAACCACTATATAATTTCTAAAATTTTATTCGTACATCGGAATTAATTTCCTTCTCATAGATTTGTAAATTTGTAAAGAAAATTTCTTATTTCATTGGAGTTATTTCCTTGTCATACAACTTTAAATCTTTAGAATTAAAAATTAATTATCTCATTGGCTTAAATTCCTTATCTGAAAATTTTAGTCAAAATAATGAAAAATTTAATTATCTCATTGGTTTAATCCTCAAAAATCAAACTTTTATAAACCTTTTTAAAATTTTCATACTAACTGTACATCACTATCCCATCCTTTTTTATATTAAGGCGATATGTGGTTTAGTTAACAGTCGTTGTCAGGTTAAGCTTCTTCCGGTGCTTCAGGAATAACTTCCTCTTCGGCTTGAGCTTCATCGAGCACTTCATCAAAATCTTCGTCTTCATCGAAGTAGTAATCCATAAACTCTTCGGTTTTTCTTTTCTCGAAATATTTTAAAACTCCGTATACTGCACCGGCTACAGCTGCTATTGTAGCAATAAAGCCGACTATTAACAACAGATTTTTAGTAAAACTTTGTCTTTCTTCGTTCATTGGTATCAACTCCGTTCTTCTTGGGTCATCTTTATTATAACCTATGTTTTATGAAATGTCAACAAATTTTTGAAAAATATTGTTATTTTTTTATATTGTTTGTCTTTTGGTTTTGTATTTGCTTGCGTTTTTTAGTCATTCCCTTTTTAATCAAGCGCCACAAGCTTACATCATGCTCATACAACCAACGGTTTACCTCTGCTCCGAAAAGCAGCGCGGTCATACAGAACCACAGCCAGAGCATCAAGAAAACAACTGCCGCAAGCGAGCCGTAGATATACGACATTCTGCCCATATTCTGAACATAAAGCGAATATGCATACGAGAAAACGAGCCAAAATCCGCTTGAAAGCACCGCTCCGACAAACTGACCTCGGAATTTGATTTTTGATTTGCCTAAAAATTTATATGCGCTCATAAACACGAGTATGAGGAAGACAAGCAAAACCAAATAGCGCAAATCAAGCACCAATTCAACAACGCGGTGAAAAGCAGGAATATATTTTTCAATCAGCTGCGCAATGTATTTGCCGAACAGCAAAAGAGCCGCAGTTACAACGATACTCACCATAAACAAAATTGTATATACAAGCGACCAAAAGGTAGATTTTATATAATTTGTTTCGTCAAGAGTGTTAAAAACCACTTTTAGCCCCGACGAAATCGCCTTAACGCCGCGCGAAGCGGTCCACAAAAGGAAAACGGTTGTAACCGAAACGAGCGAAACGCTCGAATTGGTATAAAAATCAGCTACCAAATCCTCGGCAAGCGCTTGTATCTGCACAGGAAGCATTGCAATTACACTGATAAAATACTCTTGTGAAACAGGCAGGACTGCCTGAAGAATATTTATAATAAGCATTAAAAACGGCACAGCCGAGATAATTACAAAGAATGACGCCTGAGCGGCATATGCAAAAACGTGGCTGTCGGTAAGCATATCGGAAAATTTCATAAACGTATTAAAATAACGCTTGAATTTACTCTTAAAGCTCAAACAAACCACGCCTTTCTTATTGATTAATTCTCCTTTTTCTCGTCCTTTTCCTTTACTTTGTAGCAGAAAGTCATAAGCGAATCGCTAAGATGCACATTTTCAACAGGAACATCAGGAAATTTCAAATGAAAGTCATAATGCGAGAAGTTCCAAAAGCCTGCGACACCAAGCTTGAGAAGCTGTTTAATAACAGGTTCAGCCTCGGTTTCGGGGATACACAAAACCGCAACCTTCGGTTTATGCTCTCGGCAGAAATCATCAAGACCGCTGACATTGCGAACAGGCATACCTTTTATCATCTGCCCTGTCATAGCCTCTTTTTTATCAAAAATGCCGATAAGCGAAAACCCGCGTTTTTCAAAAGCCATATGCGTAGCAATAGCACGACCTAAATTACCCGCGCCGATAATTACAGCATTGTAATGCTTATTAAGTCCTAAAATTTCGCCGATTTCATTATAAAGCTCAGGCACATTATAACCGTAACCCTGCTGACCAAATCCGCCGAAACAGTTTAAATCCTGTCTTATCTGCGAAGCGGTAAGTCCCATTTTAGTTGCAAGTGAACCCGATGAACTTCGAGAAACATTATTATTCTGCAACTCGCCTAAAAAACGGTAGTATCTCGGCAATCGTTTTATAACCGAATTTGATACCTTATAATTAGCCATTTCTGTTCTCCTACTGATTTAAATTCAAAAGGCGGAAACTCGCCCGAATTATCTACTTAATTTTTATTTCCTTTGCGGCAATAAATGCCTTAAATTCTTCAAATGTACCAACTTCAAACCCGTCAGGATTTATCATTACAATTCCGCCTGTATTAAGTCGCAAAGCACAAATTGACTTTTGCAAATAAACGCTTTCACGCCGCTGAGTTTATACCCAATATGATTTTGCCCTTCATCGAGGAAAATATCATCATCTGTAACCGTCACAACTGCCTGCGGTGTTTCTTCACCATACATGATTTTGTCCGCATTTTTCATTCGTTTTATATAAACTTTCGGCATAACTGCAAATACAAATACAGCATACAACGCAAGCAGTATAAAAATAAATAAGTCAAAATAGCGTTCAACAATCATCGGTATACCTGCAATAAACAGAATTACTACTATAAATATACCGCTGAATACAAAATACGGCTTCATCAAAATTTTATAAACGCAATCCTTAAGCATTTTTTCATCGCCGATAAATTTATTTACAAATGTCATAATTATTCTACCCTTACAGTATAAAGATTTCCGCGGTTTTCGGCGGTATTTTCTTCAATTTACCTACAGTCAACTCCGGTAATTCATTTCCCCGCAAGAATCTATACATTCGTAAAGTGCGCCGAAACGGCACACTGATTTATGAAAGCTTCAATTGTTTCAATTCTAACAACGCAAGAAATCTCAAAGCCTTCTCTATAGAACGAAAAAGTGTTACGAAGCGACGAATTAGGTGTTAGTAAAGTCTTTTAGCGGAGATTTTCCAACTCCACCTCGTTCCGCTAAGAATCACCTGAGAGAAACAAACGCGAGCGGCAAGTTATTGAAACATACAGCTTCTGTCGCGTATTTCCCTCCGATTTCCTGCCTTAAGCGTTTTCTTTTGTGTAGTTTAAGAGACCGCCTGCAAGCAACATATCTCTCTGACGGGTTGAGAAATCAAGGCTAACGTCAAATGAAGTTCCCTGTGTATTATTCTTAACAGTATAAACTGTATCGCCGTTGCGGATTGCTTTCGCGATACCTTCAAATGATAAATCGTCGTCTTTAGAAACTTTGTCGTAATCTGCCTCGTTTACGAAAGTCATAGGAATGATACCTGCATTAATAAGGTTTGCAACGTGGATACGTGCGAATGACTTTGTAATAACTGCTTTTACACCGAGGTAAAGCGGAACAAGAGCCGCATGCTCACGGGATGAACCCTGACCGTAGTTTGCACCGCCGATAATTACGCCGTTGCCTGCTTTCTTACAGTTTTCAGCGAAATTCTCATCGCACTGCTTAAAGCAGAACTGCGAAAGATAAGGAATATTTGAGCGGTAAGGCAAAATTTTAGCACCCGCCGGCATAATATGGTCAGTTGTAATATTATCTTCAACCTTAATCATTACTTTTTTACAAATTGTATCTTCTAAAGCTGTATTTACTGGGAAAGGTTTGATATTCGGACCGCGAAGAATTTCAACGCTGTCAGCCTCTTCCTCAGAAGCAGGAGGAACGATAAGGTTATCGCAGATAAGGAATTTCTCAGGCATTTCAATTTCTTTGTAATCACCGAGAGTTGTCGGATCGGTAAGAACACCTGTAAGAGCAGACGCTGCTGCAGTTTCAGGAGAAACAAGGTAAATCTGGCCATCAGCAGTACCTGAACGACCTTCAAAGTTACG
>JBGVHY010000059.1:0-11226 GCA_045122755.1 Acutalibacteraceae bacterium
CAAATCAGCTGCTCTACCAACTGAGCTACACCAGCGTTTCAAAAGCGCTTTTTTTCGAGCGCTTAAATAATATACCACAGCGAATATAAAAAGTCAAGCATTTTTTTCAAAAAATTAAAGAAATTTATCAAAAATCAGAATAAACGCGTATTTTTACGCTTTAGAAGCGTTTTTATACTCTGTCGGGCTCATCCCGAAATGCTTTTTAAACGCGCGGCTAAAATACATATTATCCTCAAAGCCTACCTGCAAAGCAATTTCCTTTACATTAAGCTCGCTGTTTGAAAGCAGTTTTTTTGCCTGCATCATACGATAATCTATTATAAATTTATGAACAGGGCTGCCTGTAACCGCTTTGAATTTACGCATAAAATTATATTTGCTGATATTGCACATCGAGCAAAGCTCCTCAACTGTTATATCCTTATTATAATTATTCTGTATATAAATAATTGCTTTAAGAATATCCGATACATCGCCGTCTGCAGATACAGTTTTTTCGGTGAAAGCATTTATCGAGAAAAGCAGAGTATATAACAGATTATTTGTAACATCTTCGCTATGGTTTACAAGGCTTTTGTATATCTCGCCGAAAAGCTTTGCAACATTATTGTAACAGCCGATATTAAATATTCTGCCATGATTTTCAATTATTCTGTCCGCAATCGCTATTGCGGTTGCACCCGAAAAATGGCACCAATAATACTGACAGTTTTCCTTATTAAAATAAGTAAACTTATGACAAGCTCCGGGAGGAATTATAATTACGCTTCCCGATTCGGCATAAATACGGTTGTAGTTAAACCATACCTCTATTTCTCCGCTGAGATTATATATAATAAGGTAGTCATCATAAAATTCATCGCCTATGGGAACATTTTTACCTAGGCTTTTATAATAGCCTGCATTGTTGACTTTGAGCGCCTCATCGCTGAAACCGCCGTCTTTCTGCCTGTATAAAAACTGTGCTATTTCCAAAACCTACACTCCCCTTTCAAAATAAATTTAACATACTTTTATACAAGTGTCAACTAAAAACGTTTTTTCCAAACAGCTATAAATCTCCAAAAAACACAAAAATGCCCTTTATTAAAGTTTAAAAACAAGCAGTAAATTTTATATTAATAGCAAGAAAATCCATTTTCTTAAATGTAAAATCCAGTATAATATTAAGTGAACAATAATGTTTAATTTTTTAAAAAGGAGATAAAACTATGAAGAAACTCTTAGCTTTAACCCTTTCATTGCTTATGGTATTTGCAATTATGCCTATGGCAATGATTGCAAGCGCAGACGATGATACCTACACAACTACCTTAGATTTTGATACTACGTTAACAAGCCCAAGCTTTGGATTTGTTAACGGTGGTACAGGCGAAGGCAAAAACCAGGGTGGTGTTGTTGATTACACTACTATCGATGAAACTTACACCGACGGAAAAGTTATGTGGCTTAATTCCGTAACCGGAACTTACAACAACTATGGTTTTTACATCGGCAGTGTGCTCAAAGATAAAAAAGTAAAATCAATTTCTTTTACAATTTGGGCAGATAAAACTATCAACTTCCAGCTTAATACACGTACAGGCTTAGGTAACGGTAATATGGCCTCAATTTTAATCAAAGCTGAAACTATGGGTGTTTCAAGTATGTCGGCAAGTACTACACCTAAAACAATTACCTATGATTTATCAGGTATAACCTCTTATAAAAGCTATAATAATGCTTCTTTGATTTTCTGTCAGGGCATAAAATCAACAAATCTTTATATTGATAACATTATTATCACATACGAAAAATATGCAGGTACATTTACAGGCGGCGCTGACGGAGACCAGCTAGTTTACGCTGATGAAGCAGGACTTCTCACCACCCCATCTGCTACACTTGCAGAAGGCGAATTTGCAGGATGGGTAACAGAAGCAGACGCTGAAAATGTTATTCCGGCAGGTACACAGCTTACTATTACTGATGACACAACATATTATGCAGTATCAGCCACAAGAGATAATCAGGATGCACCTGAAGCACCAACAGTTGACAGCATAACTTCAACTTCTGTTACACTTGTAGCAAATAGTGCTTATCAATATAGTATAGACAAGGTAACCTGGCAGAGCAGCAATGTATTCAGTGGGCTTTCCCCTGCTACAGAATATACTTTCTATCAAAGATTGAAAGCTACACCTACAAAATATGCTTCACCGGCATCAGAAGGTACTACAATTGAAACAAGTATTGTTTACAAATGGAATCTTTATTCATCTAACTTCACAAAAAACAGCGATGCAACTCTTGCAGGCGGATTCAATACCCAATACCAGAATGACGGTACATATTTTGTATCGCAAAATAATGCAGTAGGCGCAACTGCAACGCTCACTTCAATAGCAACAGTTAAACCGGGTATATATTCTGCTAAATTATACGCGAGAACATCAGGTGCACGTGCATCGATTGATGTTTTGATTAACGGAACTAAAGTGGCATCAGCACTTAATACATATACTAATAACGGATTAGACGTTGCGTTTGAATTAAGTGAAAACACTGTTACAGTTACCGAAGAATCACAAATTGAATTAACAATTACCACTACAACAACCGGCAATTTATTTCTCAACTCTCTTGAACTTGAAAAAATTGCTGACTACGTTAACCCTGAAGCTGCACCTACAACCGACGCTATCGTAACTGATGTAAAAGCTTCAATCCGTCTTAACGAAGTAAACGGAATCAGATTCTACACAGCTGTAGACGAAGAAAAGCTCAGCGAATTGGTTGGCGACGAGACTTATGAAATCGGTACATTAATAGCACCTGCTGACTTGCTCGGCGATGATAACGAGCTTACAATTGATGATACCTGCCTTGATGTTAAATATACATCTTCTAAATACTACGAAGGCACAACATTCGTTGGCTCAATCGTAAATATCCGCGAAACTGAAAAAGACGGCGACGGCGATACAAATGGCAATATCGACAGAGATTTCGTAGGTCGCGGATATGTTAAGATTGGCGACACTTACTACTATTCATCAACAACTTCTACGCGTTCACTCGCAGAAGTAGCTGCTGCATATCAGGCAGAAATCGGCGAAGGCGTAAACGAGCTTGTTGATAAATGGGCAGCAGAATACACAGCTGAATAATCGAGAAGGAGGCAAGACAAAATGAAATTTGAAAAACAGAAATTAGAAATCGATAAATATGAATCTCTCGATATTATTGCAGCATCACAGGTAGTACCGACAAATCCGACTACTCCTGAAGAGACTACAAAACACGATCCGTACGAAAATGACAAATGGTAATTTAGTTACCGCTTGAAGAAAGAAGGACACAAGGCTTACCTTATATTTGGTAAGCCTTGTAATTTTATATAAATATTTTAACTTTTATTTTATGAATTTTACTTAATCCAATCTTAGGAAATTCGCTTTATAACAAATAAACAAATTAGTTTATTTTTATTTGTTCATTAATACTATTGTATTAATTTTTTAATTATGATAAAATAGTATAGCTAAAATATTTTAGGAGGCAAATTATGAAGAAATATTTATCAATCTTCCTTGTCGTAGTAATGTTATTTACGCTGGTCGGCACAATGACAGTAGCAAAAGCCGAAACAACTACACTTAACATTCTCGATGTGAAAGACCAAATCCGTACAGTCGGCAGAACCGAGGAAACAACTACAGGCATTGCTTGCGATTGGACAGCCAGCGGTATTGAATTTACCGCTAACTGCGAAGGCGATGTATCGCTCACAATCGAATCTACATACAAGGTTCCTGATGCTGACTCTACTCTTTACAGTGATGAATGCTATCAGGAGTGTTACTTCACAGTATATATTGACGGAGTTCGTCAGAGCTACAGAGTTCGTACTATGAAGGGTACATACGATGTAAAAATCGCTGAGGGTTTAAGTAGCGGCGAACATACAATTAAAATCGTTAAACAAACTGAAAAAGTAGTATCTTCTGCTGTAATCAAATCGATTACTTTAAATGGTACACTCGGCAAAAAACCTACAGAGCCGACATATGTTTTCGAGCATATCGGTGACTCTATCACCAGCGGTTACGGTGCGCTTGATACCAACCGCCAGTCAGCTCGTTTTTCTGACGGCACAAGAACTTATGCTTACATCACCGCTGAAAACTTCGGTGCTGAAGCAAGAGTTACTTCACAGTCAGGCGGTACAATATACAGTCTTTATAGTCAGTATATAAAGAATACCCGTGATACTAATGATTATGACTATTCTCTCAAAAAACCTAATGTAGTTACTATCGCATTCGGTACAAATGATAAAGCTAAAACCGTTGATTACTGGCAGACAGGTATAAAGCAGTTTGCCGATGCCATCCGCACAGGTTATAACGATTATTCTCTTCCTATCGTTATGGTGCAGAATCTTATGTCAAATGATGATGCCGTAAGAGCTAACATTGCTCAGGCTGTTAAAAATCTTGCAGCAACAGATGCTGAAAAATACAGCAACATCTTTGTTACATACGGTAACGATCCGCAGGGCGGTCACCCGGGTCAGTACAGCCACAAGAGCGCTGCTAATAAGCTTACACGCGACCTTGTTGAATTCGGTATTATGCCTGCAAGCGCATTAAAATCTGATGCAACTATCACTCTTAACGAGCAGACCGCTGAAAGTGAAACATTAAATGCTTTCGATAATGTAGTGGCTCCCGGTTCAACCACAACAGGTATCACAGGCGAGATTGTCGATCCACTTGATCCTGATGACGCTGAAAACGATACTGCATATGCGGTTAAATATACCGCTGACGGTACACAGGTTGCAACAAGCGACTATCGTTATCCGCAGGTTAAAATCGGTACTGTTTCTAACACAAACTACCGTTCAAAAGGTATCTCATTCTATGTAAATTACAAGGATACAACCGATTATACTGATGTTGAAGAGCCAACCTTAAGCAAACCTCAGCTTTTTATCTCAGCAGGTGACAAAAAAGCTACTATTTCGCTTGATGTAGAAGACGGCGAAACTACAAAGGTTGAAATTGATTGGAATACAATGCCTAACGTTTCATATGTATTTACAGGCAACTTGATATATTCAAAAAACCCTACTGTTTCTCTTGAGATGACAGGCGCTTGCGAATATACAATTGATAATGTTAAGACCTTACTTAATAAGTATACTTATACAGCAAACTCAGCTTGTGCTTATACCTACTCAACCGGTCATGATTCATACACACTTATGGGTGTTACTGATAATTACGAAGAAGAAAAGACAGTTATTGATACTACCGATGTTTACGAGCCGGCAGATGTTGCAACAGCAGACAACTGGCAGGTAGGTTGGTACAGCAATACTGACGGTGCTTACAGCGCTACATATACCAATAACACTCGTGCTTGTCTTAAAAAGTTAGTAAAAGTTGCAGAAGCAACAACATATAAATTCACAATCGGCAACAACTCATCTTATGGTTTGAAATTCGTTCTCAGAGAATATGATGCAAACGGAAGCTTCCTCCAAAGCTACGGTACAGTTGAATCAGGCGGAACATATACAACAACTTCGGGTGTAAGTTATATCAGTATTACACTTTACGACTACTCAGGTGTAACCGCTCTTGTAACAGGCGGAACAATCACTCCTTCTATGGTGCTTTCAGGCGGTACTGAAGAAACTTCTTCAACAACCACAACCGCGGCAGCTGCACAGACCTATGAATTTAGCTTCTGCCCTAATGATAAAGAATTTACCATTTCAAACAGCACATTTACATATACCTCATTTACAAGTGGCGGAAGTTATTTCACAGTTGACAGTGCTACAGCAGGTCAGACTGCAACTTTCACATCTGCTTCATCAGTTGCGGCAGGCACTTATAAGGTAGATGTTTATGCAAGAACTCTTACATCAGGTCGTGCGGTTATCGATGTTTCAGTAAACGGAAATGAAGCAGTATCAGTTGACTCAAATGCAGAATATCAAGTGTATGCTGAATATAACTTGTACGATGCAATTACTGTTGAAGCAGGCAAAATCACAGTAAAGGTTGATGCAACTACAGCAGGTAAAATCTACTTAGGTTATATAAAACTTACTCCTGTAGATACTGATACAACAACACCTAGCGAAACCCCAAGCGAGAGCGAAACTACAACTGAATCAACAACCGAATCAACCACTGAATCAACAACTACCACAACACCTTCTATCGACGGCGAAAAGGTAATCTACAATATGAATGAAGATTCAAGACCTGCAACATATGGTATTACTTCGCGTTACGGATACACTTCGTTTGTTGCTTTAGAAGATGACGACCATACAAATGTTCTTAGATATGCAAGAAAAGACCCGAACGGTACTACTACTACAATTCAGGACCAGTCTTCATATTTGAAGCTTCCTACAGACATCTGGACAGAGTACGGCACTCCTGTATCGCTTAAGTTCGACGCAAAAACAGATACAGGCTCTGTTGTATTTAATAAGCAGGTATACTTCACTTCAAGTGCTTCTAACAGTTTCAGCTCAAGCGACTCTGTATTGTCACTTTGGTCTTTCTCCAGCACTTGGAACACTTATACCATTGATTTAACTTCAGGTGCAGGCTTAAGCGCCGTAGAAAACGGTTATACCTATCTTAACCTCAAGAATCAGAGTTCTTCAAGCAACACAGCTAATTACTTCTACATTGATAATGTAACTCTTATATACGAAACACCTATTCCTGTAGTTTCAATCGACGGTGTTAAAACTGAGGTTACAGACGGCACATTTACACTTCCAACAACTGCTGACCTTTATTTAAGCGACAACGCAGTTTACGGCGCAGGTGAAGAAATCGAAGTAACAAAAGACGTTGTTCTTACCTCTTACAGCTTAGGTCTTACAATGCAGGAAGGTGCTTCAATCCGACTTAACATTAAAAACGGTATCAGATTCTACACAGATGTTGACGCATCGGTAGTAGAGGCAATCAAAAATACTAACGCAACTGTTACTATGGGAACACTTATCACTCCGGCAGACCTGCTTGGTGATAAAGAGCTGACACTTGATTGCGGTGTTTCAATTGCAAATGTTGTTTATGCCGCAAACCTTGGCGGCGGCTGGAATGAAAAAGGCTTTGTAGGCTCGCTTGTTAATATCAAAGAGAGCAATAATTATAATGCTGAAACAGGCAACTTAAATAGACCGTTTGTAGGTCGCGGTTATGTAACAGTAACTTTAGGCGAAACTACAAAAACTATTTACGCTGACTACTATGACAGCGATATAGCTAATAACACCCGTTCAGTAGCTTATGTAGCAAATGCTTTTAAGAACGATTCAGCAAGCAACTATCCTTCACTTGATGAAGAAGTAAAAGCTATTGTTGATCGTTGGGCAGCTGCTTACACAGCTTAAAGGCTTAAAACTCTCTTAAATATTGTAAAACTTCTCTGAAAACCTCAGAGAAGTTTTATTTTTTTGCAAAAAAGTACAATAAAATGTTAAAAACTTCTTGTGTATATCAGTTTTTTATGATACAATTAATTGATTAAAAGCAAAGGGAGATAGATATATGTTTAATGCAGCAGGTTTAAAATCAGAACTTAGCTCAGGAAAGTATCAGGAAACTTTCAAAAAACTTTATCCTAACAGTAGCAATGCCGCTGAGCGCTATTGTTACGTCGTTGATAAATTTGTAGAAAAATACGGAGACAGCGACGGGCTTCGCCTTTTCTCAGCACCGGGCAGAACCGAAGTCGGCGGTAATCATACCGACCATCAGCACGGTTGTGTTCTCGCAGCAGGCGTTGACCTAGATGTAATCGCAGTTGCAAGAAAGAATGACGACGGAATTATCAGAATCCAGTCTGAAGGCTTTGCCGAGGACGTTATCGACCTTAAAATTCTTACTCCGCAGGTGGAAGAAACCGAACACGCACCTGCGCTTGTTCGCGGTATCGCCGCAAGATTTAATGAACTCGGTTACAAAATAGGCGGTTTTGATGCTTATACCACTTCTAACGTTTTAAAAGGCTCAGGTCTTTCATCATCTGCCGCTTTTGAAGTACTTGTTTGCACACTTTTGAACTCACTTTATAATGACGAGAAAATGGATTCAGTTGAGAAAGCTATCGTTTCTCAGTACGCCGAAAACGTGTTCTTTGGCAAACCTTGCGGTCTTATGGACCAGATGGCTTGCTCATACGGCGGATTTGTAGGAATTGACTTTAATGATCCACAGAAACCGATTATTGAAAAGGTCAATTTTGACTTTAGTGCTGTTAATCATTCGCTTTGTATCGTGGATACCGGCGGATGCCATGCGGATCTTACTCCTGATTATGCGGCAGTTCCTGCTGAAATGAAATCAGTAGCAAAAGTTCTCGGCAAAGAAGTTCTCAGAGATGTTGATGAAGCTGAATTTTACTCTAATATTCCTGAACTTCGCGAAAAAACAAATGACCGCGCAGTTCTTCGAGCAATTCACTTCTTTAATGATAACCGCAGAGCGGTAACTCTTAAAAATCTTCTTAAAGAAAATGATTTTGAAGGCTTTAAAAAGATTATTATCGAGTCAGGTCGTTCATCATTACAGAGCTTGCAGAATGTTTACTCATCTGCAAACCCAAGCGAACAGGGACTTACCCTTGCACTTGCATTAACAGAGAAAATCTTAAATGGCAAAGGAGCATTCCGTGTTCACGGCGGCGGCTTCGCAGGAACAATTCAGGCGTTTGTTCCAAATGAAATTCTCTCAACATACAAAACCGAAATAGAAAAGGTTTTCGGTGAAGGAAAATGTTATGTGCTCTCAATCCGTCCTGTAGGCGGCGTTGAAGTTACACCGAATTTGTTTGATTAATTATTTACATATAGGAGAAAATAAATTATGGCTGAATTAAGATGGCACCCATTAATCGAAGACTGGGTAATGATTGCTTCCCACAGACAGAACAGACCGCAGATGCCGAAAGACTGGTGTCCTTTCTGCCCTGGCTCAGGTAAAGTTCCCGACCAGTTTGACGTTTACGAATATGACAACGATTTCCCTGCTCTTTCGCAGACTCCGCCGGAGCCTGACGATGTTGCGACTGACTTTTTCAAGGTTGCTCCTGCTTACGGAAAATGCGAGGTTATTCTCTACTCACCTGAGCATACAGTAACTCTTCCTGAGTTATCAGTTGAACATATTTCAAAACTCGTTGACCTCTGGGTTGAGCGTTTTAACGTTATCAAATCCGATGATAAGATTAAATATGTATTTATTTTTGAAAACCGCGGCGAGGCTGTAGGTGTTACAATGCCTCATCCTCATGGTCAGATTTACGGTTACTCAGTAGTTCCGAAAAAGCTTCAGCTCGAAGTGAATTCCGCTAAGAAACATCTTGCTGAAACAGGCAAATGTATCTTCTGCGATATGCTCGAGAAAGAGAAAGAAGCAGAAGCGAGAATTATCTTTGAAACTGAGCATTTCACAGTATTCTTACCATTCTTCTGCGAATACCCATACGGCGTTTACATTATGTCAAAACGTCATTGCGCCAATATTGCCGAGTTTACTGAAGAAGAGAAAAAGGACTTTGCAAGATGCGTTAAGGAAACAACAGGTATGCTTGACAGCTTGTTTGATATGAAATTCCCGTATATGATGTGTATGCATAACGCTCCTGTAAATGGCGAAGACCCATCAGAATATTATCACTTCCACGTTGAGTTCTTCCCACCAATGCGTTCAGGCGACAAAATCAAATTCAACGCTTCTTCCGAAACAGGCGCTTGGGCACACTGTAACCCGACTGCACCTGAAGAAAAAGCAAAAGAACTCCGCGCAGCACACAAAAAATTTGTTGAGAATAATATGTAACTACATAATGGCATTAAAAACCGCTGATGAATTTTCATTGGCGGTTTTTTGTATCTTGAAATCAGCGTTCACATCTGTTATAATTTATTTGAATATAACTTAAGAAGGTTTTAAACTTATGCCAATTAAAATTCCCGACGCGTTGCCGGCGGCAAAAATTCTTGAAAATGAGAATATTTTTGTAATGACCGAAAATCGCGCTGCTACTCAGGACATTCGTCCGCTTAAAATACTTATACTAAACTTAATGCCTACAAAGGTTGAAACCGAAACTCAGCTTCTGCGTTTACTCGGTAATACCCCATTGCAGATTGAAATTGAGCTTTTGCAGACCGCCACTTACGAGTCTAAAAACGTTTCAAAACAGCATCTTCTTTCATTCTACAAAACCTTTGACGAAGTTAAAAACAACCGCTACGACGGTATGATTGTAACAGGTGCTCCTGTTGAGCATATGGAGTTTGAAGAGGTTGATTATTGGGACGAGCTTGTGCACATAATGGAATGGGCTAACAAGAAGGTTTACTCAACATTATATATCTGCTGGGGTGCTCAGGCAGGACTTTACTACCACTACGGTGTGAAGAAAAAGTCTCTCCCACATAAGCTTTTCGGTATTTACGAGCATAAGGTGCTTATCCCTACTCATCCGCTTCTTCGCGGATTTGATGACACATTCCTTGCGCCGCACTCACGTCACACCTACAACGATATTGCGGATATACGCGCGGTTGAGGATTTGGATATTCTTACTGTGTCCGAGCAGGCGGGTGTTCATATTTGCGCTGACAGATCCTGCAGAAAATTCTTTATCTCAGGGCACTCGGAGTATGACCGTTGCACACTTGCCGGTGAATACGCGCGCGACCTCGAAAAAGGACTCGATATCGCAATTCCGAATAACTACTTCCCTGACAACAATGCCAACAAACTACCGATTATGAATTGGCGCAGTGCGGCGTCGCTTGTTTTCTCGAATTGGGTTAATCACATTGTATATCAGCATACTCCGTTTGATTTGAGTGAGCTTGATGAGGAAGAAAAACGATGAAATACACTCATATTTTATGGGATTGGAACGGCACTCTGCTTGATGACGTAGGAATTTCGATTGATTGCGTTAACATCTTGCTTGATAGTTTAGGTCTCGAAAATACAAATGCTCAGGAATATTACAAGATGATGGAAATTCCGATGAAAAAGTACTATGAAAACTTGTTTTTAGCCAGAAATTATGAGTTTAAATACGAAAAATGCACCGAGAATTTTCAGAAAAATTACCCGACGTTGATTGACAAGGCAAATTTGATGGACGGCGCTGTAGAAATGCTCGAATTTTTCAAAAGTCAAG
>JBGVHY010000060.1:0-3343 GCA_045122755.1 Acutalibacteraceae bacterium
CGATGAGCGTTTATGATAATATAGCTTACGGTCCCAGAACTCACGGTATCCGCTCAAAGGCGAAGCTTGATGAAATAGTTGAAACTTCGCTTAAAAATGCGGCAATCTGGGATGAGCTTAAGGATAGACTTAAAAAGAGTGCGCTCGGTCTTTCCGGCGGTCACCAGCAGCGTCTTTGCATTGCGCGTGCGCTTGCAGTTGAACCTGAAGTGCTTTTAATGGATGAACCAACCTCAGCGCTTGACCCGATTTCGACATCAAAAATCGAAGATTTAGCAATTGAACTTAAGAAAAAATACACAATAGTAATGGTTACACATAATATGCAACAGGCGGTGCGAGTTGCGGATAAAACTGCGTTTTTTCTGCTCGGCGAGGTTGTTGAATATGATGAAACCGAGAAAATGTTCTCTTCGCCGCGCGATAAGAGAACCGAGGACTACATTACAGGGAGGTTCGGATAATGAGAAACAGATTCGACAGACAGTTAGAGCTGCTTAATGTTGAAATTATAAAAATGGGTGCGCTTTGCGAAGAGGTTATTTCTACTGCGGCAAAGTGCCTTTCCGACGGCAATACCGCTCTGATTGAAAAGGTTTTTGAAACCGATGCGAAAATCGACGAAATGGAAAGAGATATCGAGGGCATTTGTATGCGTTTGCTTTTACAACAGCAGCCTGTAGCAAAGGATTTGCGTACCGTTTCGTCAGCGCTTAAAATGATTTCGGATATGGAGCGAATTGGTGACCAAGCGGCAGATATTGCGGAAATTTTCAAATTCATCGGTGTAGGCGAGGCAGAAAGTAAGCTTCATATCGGCGATATGGCAAGAGCAACTATAAAAATGGTTACCGATAGTGTTGATTCTTTCGTTAAAAAAGATATCGAGATGGCAAAATCGGTTATTCAGTATGATGATATCGTAGACAGCCTTTTTATCAGAGTAAAGGACGAGCTTACCGATTTAATCCGTAAGGGTGAACAGAGCGGCGAGTTCTGCCTTGATTTGCTTATGGTTGCAAAATATTTTGAGCGAATCGGCGACCACGCAACAAATATTGCGGGTTGGGTATGTTACTCTTTGACAGGCGAGCATAAATGATGTATACTAAAACCAGTCAGAACAAAAAGGGGGTATAAAAATGTCCGAATTGATTTATCTGGTTGAAGATGATAATAATATCAGAAAGCTTGTGGATTATGCGCTTAAAAGCAACGGTTTTAAGGCAGAAAGCTTTGCAAAGCCGAGCGATTTTTGGGAAATGATTTCCGAAAAGCTGCCAAACCTCATTCTGCTTGATATAATGCTTCCTGAGGAGGACGGTTTACAGATACTTAAAAAGCTCAGGACCAAAACCGCCACTAAGGACATTCCCGTAATAATGCTTACTGCTAAAACTTCCGAGTATGATAAGGTTATCGGTCTCGATAACGGCGCTGATGATTATGTTGCAAAGCCGTTCGGTATGATGGAGCTTATCTCGCGAATCAAGGCGGTATTACGCAGATACGTTAAGGAAGATGATACGGTTTACCGCGTTGGTGAGCTTTATGTCAATGAAAAAAAGCATATTGTCAAGGCGAACGGTCAGCCTGTTACACTCGCGCTTAAGGAATATGAGCTTTTATGTATGTTGCTTCGCAATGAAGGTGCGGTGCTGACTCGTGATGTGATTTTGAATGAAATTTGGGGGTATGCTTTCGACGGCGAGTCGAGAACAGTTGATGTTCATATAAGAAAACTGCGATCAAAACTGGGCGAGGCAGGTAACTGCATCGAAACAGTCAAAGGCATCGGCTACAAAATCGGAGGTGATGAGAATTGAGTAAGAAAATTTTCCGTTCAATTCTTGTTGTTTCCTCGGTTATTTTGTTTGCAGGCGTAATGCTTATTATGTGTGTGCTTTACGGCCATTTCGGCGAGCAAAAACAGACAGAGCTTCGCAGTGAGCTTACCTATATTAAAACCGCTGTCGATAATGAAGGCATTGATTACCTTAAAGCTTTAAGTGATAAATCAAAGCGAATTACTTATATCAGCGCCGACGGTACGGTAGTTTTTGATAATCAGGCGAATGCAAGTACTATGGAAAACCATCTTGACCGAGAAGAGGTTGAAGCTGCGCTAAAAAGCGGCGTAGGCGAGAGTAAACGTTATTCAAATACATTGCTACAACAGAATTACTATTATGCGTTAAGACTTAACAACGGCGATGTTGTAAGAATTTCTGCAACTGAGGATTCGGTTCTTACAATGGTAATCGGAATGCTTCAGCCGTTTGCAGTTATTATCATTTTAATGTTGATTTTGTCATCGGAATTTGCCTCACACTCAGCTAAAAAAATAGTTGCGCCGATAAATGAAATCGATATCGAAAATCCGCTTGAAAATGATACTTATGAGGAAATTTCACCGCTGCTTAATAAAATCTCAAAGCAGAATAAAACCATTGCGCGTCAGCTCAAAAATGCGGGGCGCAAACAGGAAGAATTTGAGCTTATTACCGAGAATATGAGCGAAGGTATTTTGGTGCTTGATAAGTACGCGAATCTGCTCTCAATCAACTCTGCGGCGATGAATTTACTTTCAGCATCAGGAGAGAATAAGGCTAAAAGCGTAGTTGAGGTCAACCGCTCGGCTGAATTTCTGGATACAGTTGAACAGGCAGTCGGCGGAACTCATAGCGAGAGAAGCCTGAAAGTATCGGGCAGAATTTTACATCTTATCGCAAGTCCTGTTGTTTTTGATGAAAAACCCGCAGGTGCGGTTATGATTGTAATGGACATTACCGAAAAAGCTCAACGCGAAGAGCTTCGCCGCGAGTTTACCGCAAATGTTTCTCATGAGCTTAAAACTCCGCTTACTTCAATTTCCGGATTTGCAGAGCTTTTAAAATCGGGAACGGTTGAAAAACAGAATGTTATTGATTTTTCAAGCAGTATTTATGATGAGGCGAAGCGCCTTATCGAGCTTGTTAATGATATTATCAAGATTTCTAAGCTTGATGAAAACTCCGTTCCTTTTGATGATGAGCCTGTTAATATCAGCGAGATTGTAAAGCTTACCGCAGAGCGTATTCAGCCTGTAGCGGATAAAAACGGTATTAAGATTGAATATGATGATACTAAGGCTTTTGTAAAAGGTAATTACCGAATTGTCCAAGAGATGATTTATAACCTTGTTGATAATGCTGTTAAGTATAATAAAAAAGACGGACTTGTAAAAATCTCGGTTGAGGACTTAGGCAAAAGAATAAAAATTGCGGTTTCTGATACGGGAATCGGCATTAAATCGTCTGATTATGATAAGATTTTTGAACGCTTTTATCGCGTTGATAAATCT
>JBGVHY010000061.1:0-5158 GCA_045122755.1 Acutalibacteraceae bacterium
CAAGCTCATTAAACCCTACACACCTAGACATAACGGCAAAGTAGAGCGTTCACACCGCAAAGATAACGAATATTTTTATGCTACACATTCTTTTTATTCATTTGAAGATTTTAAAAAGCAACTTTCTGTTCACAACAGAAAATATAATAATTTTCCGATGCGTCCGCTCGGTTGGAAGTCGCCAAAAGAAGTGTTAAATCACTTCTTAACCACTGGTGAAGTTTTTTCTACTTAATTTTGTAACATATCATTGACAAACCTACAAGTTTGAATATAAGAAAAATCCCGTTTCGTATCTATGAAACGGGATTTTTATATTTATAAGCTGCTCTTACTGCAAGGGTTGTTTACAATGCCAAATGCGACAAGCACAGGTAATAATACATTAAGCAAGCCGTCTACTGTACCGCTGATATCAACGCCTGCAAATTCCTTTACGCAAAATACTACAAGTGCCGCGATTGCAGCCCAGAGTGCAGGACTTTTTAATCTGTTCTGCATACTTATTCCACCTGCCTTTCAAGGTCTGAAATACGATGATTTGAAACTTTTATCTGCTCTTCGATAACGGGTATTCGCGTTGCAAAATTGTTATGCTTTTCAACCTTCTTCTCAAGCTCTTTTAATCTGTAATTTGTAAGCTTGGCGCTGGTGAGAATTCCGCCGAATGTTCCGAAAAGTGTTCCCGCAAAAGAGATTATCGAAATAATTATCTCGCTCAATTTTTAAACCTCTTTCAGCCATTTGGTATAGCAGTAACCCGTAATTTTGCCGTCGCTTACCTTGTACCATTTCTTCTTGGTTTTCTCAAGCAGCTCTAATTTCTTCCCATTTGAAAAAGTCCCCAAAATTTTTGAAGTAAGCCTTGGCTTTTTTCTGCAATTAAGTACGCTGCCGTTGGTGTTTACCTTCACATATTTTTTATTTTCCTCAATATTATCATATGTAATATACGGACATTCGCACCATTTAGTCCAACCTCTGCTTTCAAGCGCAGTCTTTACAACACCGTAGCTGTGACCGCGAGCCTCGATAACCTCGCCACCGCCGATATAAACTCCGACGTGACTAGCTTTGAAAACAAGCAAACCCTTTTTCTCGGGCATAGTCTTGATATCGCCCTTTATTGATGCTCTGGCATACATCATTTCTTCGTTTATATCAGGACAGCCGTTTGACTGATATTCGGGGTTGCCATCATCAGGATTTTTGCACCAGATATAGCCCTTGATAAGACCGATACAGTCGTGAACCTTCTTACCTGTCTGGTTTTTAAAATCCGCAGCAGTATAGTATGACGGATACTGTTTTTTCTTCTGCTCGTAAAGTGCCACAGTCGATTTCTGTCCGAAAGTGCCGTACCAATAAGGCTTGCCGAGCTGTTTTTTCGCATATTCTACTAACCCGTCAGCTGTTTTTTTCATACATTAAAACCTCTTTTCTAAATTTAAAATTCAATCGGAAAAGAATAATATATATACCGCTCTTCGCCGAAAACATTTTTACCGAACTGAACAAACCGAGCCGAAGAAACGCCGTTTACGAAAGATGCTAAATCAAACAAAATATAAAACAGATACTCTCCGTCTTTCTCGCGATAAATCAATGAATAATCGCTTTTTCTTAATACTTTTCCGAATTCATCGATAAGCTCCAGCCTGTAATCAACTTCATCGCTGTTTCGATATATATCGGTGATGTCAATGCGCAGCATTTTCCATCTTGAAAAAGCGGTATAATATATTTTTCTTTCCATTTTTCGCTCCTTACTCTGACAATTTATAAATCACCTTGACCTGTTTTATGCCGAAATAATAATCCCTGTCCAGCGCGATACCAAAACGGCGTGAACCATAAACGCAAGGCGCTTTTTTAATTACTATCTCAGCATCCATACTTTCCATCGGCGGTTTAATTGCCCCGATAAAAGCGGATTTGTTTTCATTAAAGTAATCAATGTTCAGCGTCGACTCTTCAACCAACATTTCCTGCGTAAAAGTCATTTCAAGACCGACAATTCTTTTCAAATGCTCATCCAAAAGATTAGATGCCGCCGTTGAAAAATTACTTCTTATGCTTGCATATTCATACTCGGTCAAGGAATTTACCTTCTGGTCCTCAAATCCGCCGAAGGTGTAGCAAATAACTTTATAAGCACCGCCGTAAGCGTTGACTCTAGTTAAAATCATAATGTCGTTATTATAGCGCATTGCGTAAAACGGCTTCGCAAGACCGAATGAATAGTTAAAGTAAAACCAAGCCATATCTTTTTTGGATTTACTACCGGTTGTTGTAGTAGCTGCCAGAAACGACGACTCATTATAATCAAAGTTATAGCAGATGTTATCCACAAAAAGCATATATCTTCCGTTATAATCAAGCGCAAAGGCATTGAGCGTAACTTTCTGATGGCTAAGCCTTGAATCAATCTTATCGGAAATGCGGTAAAAACGCTGAAGATAATTACTTGTACTTGTAATGGTGTAAACACGCTTATCCGAACCCCAAAAAATCAGCCTGTTAGCACAGCTGAGAATTGTATCAGGATAAATACAGCCTACGGTTGAGTTGACCGTCTTTACCTCCAGCTTTTCTGTAACCGAAGCTCGGCTTACTGTTCCTTTAAGAATCGAATCAACGTTATACTCCGAATAGCTTACCGAGGAGCACACGCCTATCTGATGCGGTTTAAAAACAATCAAACGGTCGTTCTGCTGTTTGATTGCAACAACATTGCTTGATTTATCACCGAAATAGGATATACTCGATGTCGGGAAATACAGGGGATTGTTTCGCTTTGAAAAGCAAATCACATTGCCCTCATTGCTGTAGCCCGAAAGGAAAACGCGCGAATTAAAGCTTTCCGAAACCGTCATTTTATAAACTCTGTCGCTCTCAGGCGTCTTATAAGCCTTTACAACAAGGTTATTGTGCATTCCCTCAGCCATAGGCAGAGCTACAACTGAGCTTGTACTGTCAACCGCATAAACAGTTCCCGCACTTCGATTTACAGAGAATCTATAGCTTTGTTCGCCGATAGTTATAAACGACGATGAAGTTTCGCTGTAAGGAATTATCCATTTGTACAAACTGCCGTTGTTATCGGTGTATGAAATCTCCATATTCTCGCCTGACTGTGAAGAAAGATTCTTTGCGGGAAGGTAAAAATGCGTAGACAATCCGTCGGTAGTGAAAGACGTGCGAAATCCCGATGACAGCATATTAAAATTTTCAAGCACCTTCGGCGTCGGGAAGGTCTTTTTAGATGTTGAAAGCTCGCTGTAGCTCGCACCTCTGCCGTTAACATAAACAAGCGGTGCGTAAATCTCCGAAGCATTCAGCGGAGTCACCGCGCTGTAATCTGTATTCACCTCGTAAATATATTTGTCGCAGATGCTGTTTGTTGTATCAATCACAGCCACAACAATATATATTCCCGAACCGTTGGTTTCTTTACCGCTGAAAGCAATGCAGTTTATTTTGTCGATGCCGTTTGTATAATTATTTGAATAAAACGTTGCTAATTTAAAATAGGTATAGCTTCCGTCGGTTTTAACCGCAAGAATTTTGTTATAATAAGCGTTATCCTCTACTCTTGAAACCAAAAACAGCTTCATCGCACAGTCATCGCCATAATTAACCGAGCCGAGCGATTTAATCTCAAAACCCTCATTCTCCTCTGACAGGATAGCCTCATTTATAACCCTGATACCCGGTCTTGTTATCAGCGCACCGTCATCAAAATACATATTCAGGCAATCCGAAAGCTCATTATCGGCAACGCCGCTGGAAAAGTTCTGCCAGTTGATACCGCCGTCAAACGCACTGAATGTAAACTCCTTGAGTCTTTGCTTACTCATCAGAAGTCACACCCTTTCACAAAAGTATCCTCAACCTGCTTGATCTCGCATTTTGATATAAGATTCTGTTTTTTGCCGAGGTAAATGTTCTTGAAAACATCATAATCCTCGCTTGTGCCCATAATATTCTGAATAAACATTGCAACACCGTAAACCGCGCAGTCGTAAAGCTCATTGTCATTGAGATTAATTCTGTCCTGTGCATCAGTAAGCGGTTGAAAGCCCTCTTTATTACCAAGATGATAAATATCCGAATAAACTATATTTACAATGGTGAGCATTCGCTCGCTTACATCGGCTGTTTCAAAAATGTTACTGCCGCCTAGTCCTGAAATCTCAAGCGCTGTATTAAAAAGCTCCTTCACTGTCACAAAACCGCCTCCTTATCATCTACGCCGACCAAAACATCTGCAATCGACTGCTTATCCGCCTTGTTCAAGCTGTCAAGCTCATTTGCCAGCACCTGAATATCGTTATCCGATGCCTCTTCAATATCCGCCTCGCAGATAAAACTTAAATCGCGGTATCGATTAGCCTCAAACGGAAAATACCAGACCTCGCCGTCTTCGCTTTTCTGTGCAATCGGACGTGAGCCGTACATATTAAGCATAAACTGCAAAAAGATTTCCGCAATATCCTCAATAAAGCTGATATATCTCCTTTTAATGGTGCTCAACGGAAGCCGAGCCATCTCCTTAACCGCATTAATCGCAGATGAATTCTGCGCTTTGATAGTACCTAGTGCCGCGTCGGTAGCACCTGCCGCGTTAAGCGTATTTTCAATAAGCTTTGTGGTAATCTCGTCAATATTACCTGAAAACTGCGGCGGTGAGATATATTTTATGGTGCGGTCGAAATCCTCTGAATTACCGCAAAAGCTGATAATCTGTCCTGGGCTGTTTGTAATCGGCTCTGTTACGACATCTCCGTTTACAAGCATAATCGGCATACCCATCATCATTACCGACCAAACAGTAGCTGTAAGCATTCTATTAATGGCAATCTGATTTGGAATAATATTTGTAATCTCGGAGTCGCCGTATGCGCGATTTTCGTCATCCCAATTGAATTTTGCAACAGGATAAATTTTAAGTCGGGTATCCCATTCGGGCTTTATCACCGCATTTTTGCAGACTCTTACTGCCTTTACGGTGAAATCACCGTCGGCGGTGTACTCTTTATAAAATTTTGTAAGTACAGTCGCTTTTTCGGAATAAAAAGCCTCATTATCGCAGTATTCGTTATCGGGTTTGATATTCTCAATCTCTTCACGGCTTACTCCGTTTCTTCTTGCCTCG
>JBGVHY010000062.1:0-2812 GCA_045122755.1 Acutalibacteraceae bacterium
CCAAATCTATTGATTTTAAACCTTGCCTGTTCATCTATTCAGCGGATGAATGGGACAAGCTTGTTTCAAAAATCAATAATCAGCCTTTTATAAAGGTTGCGGCTTTACAGAGACATTTGTTCTCAGGTGCAACGGAAGTTGAATATGACGCACAGGGAAGAATATTACTTCCTGCTGTGCTTCGTGAATATGCAGGACTTAAAGAATCTGAGCAGGCAGTGATTATCGGCGCTTCAAACCGCGTTGAAATCTGGAGCCCGTCTGAGTGGGATAAGGTAAGCGGTGCGATTACCCCTGAAAACATTGAGCAGGCGCTCTTGGAATGTGAGATATAAGATGAAATTCTCACATATCAGCGTAATGCTTAATGAAACTGTTGACGGTCTTAATGTTAAACCGAACGGTGTATATGTAGACGGCACAACAGGTGGTGGCGGTCACTCATTAGAAGTTTTGTCAAGGCTGAACGGAAGCGGTAAATTGTTCTGTTTTGACAGAGACCCTGACGCTATCAATGCTTGCAAAGAAAGATTTTCAAATTTTAATAATGTAACACTTATAAATGAAAAGTATTCATCGCTTAAAAGCGCATTAGCCGATTTAGGTGTAGATGCTATTGACGGTATGATGCTTGACCTTGGCGTTTCTTCTCATCAGCTTGATACAAGAGAACGCGGATTTTCATATCACGGTGAAGCGCCTCTTGATATGAGAATGAGCCAGCAGGGCATTACGGCAGCAGATATTGTTAATACTTATTCATCAAAGGATTTGGCAAATATATTTTTCATTTATGCAGATGAAAAGTTTTCGTTTAAAATCGCTGATGAGATAGTTAAGAGAAGGGAAGAAAAGCCTTTCACAACAACTACCGAACTTGCAGAGCTTGTTTCGGATTGCTATCCAAATAAGTTCAAAAGAAACGGTCATCCCGCAAGAAAAGTATTTCAGGCACTGAGAATTGCGGTAAACGACGAGATGGGCGAGGTTGAAAAAGGTATCGAAGATGCTTTTTCAATTTTAAATCCGGGCGGAAGATTATCAATCATAACCTTCCATTCGATAGAGGACAGACTGGTAAAGCAAAAATTTGCTTCTTTTACAAAAGGTTGTACCTGCCCACCTGATTTTCCGGTTTGTGTGTGCGGTAACAAGCCGAAAGCAAAACTTATAAACCGCAAGCCGATAGTTGCCTCGGCAGAAGAACTTGAACATAATATGCGCAGCAGAAGTGCAAAATTAAGGATATTGGAAAAACTATAAAAAGAAAGGAAAGACCCTGATTGGCATACAATAATAATGCTTACGATTTAGAGAAATTTGCTCCGAGAGCTCCGAAACAGGCTCAGAAAAAAGCAGTAATTAAAAAGTTTCCTGAAACTAAAGTACAGCCTTCACCTAAAAGAGGCATTATTCTTAATGCCGTAGTTGCGATTGCTATTGTACTTATGGTTTGCTTTAATATATATCTCAGAACAGAGATAAATGATACAAACAAGGCCATCGCTAAAGCTGAGAAAGAAATCGAGACACTTATGAGTGTTCAGACAAAGCTTAATGTTGAGGTTGAAAAGATAGTTTCTTACTCAAGCCTTGAGCAGCAGGCAACTGCTCTTGGTATGCAGAAATGCAGCAAATCGCAGATTCATTATATAGATACATCTGCTGAAGATTACGCAGAAATTGTTAATGATTAAATGTACTAACATTATGTCGGAACGAATATTATATAATATAAACGAGGGTTAAAATTAGCTCTCGTTTTTGCCGAATTTATAGATTGGTGAATTTTTGGAAGGAGATTAATGTTTTATGGCGAAAGGCGCATCAAAAAGTATATGGTTTAGAGCATTAGTTGTCCTTCTGGCATTTACAATTATCGGTTTCGGCGCAACAGGTTACGGTCTTATCAATGCGATTTTTGTTCATGGTGATGAATATGCAAAGCTTGCTGAACAGCAACAGTTGCAGGATATCGTTTCAAAAGCAAAACGTGGTGACATCTACGACCGCAATATGAATGTCCTTGCCACAAGCGCAACAGTATGGCAGGTTTATGCAACCCCAAGCAGTATTGATGAAGACAAGAAACCTCTTATTGCCGAAAATCTTGCAAAAATAATGGATTTGGAAGTTGACAAGGTAAGAGAATATCTTAATAAGAACACCAGCTATCAGAATATCGGCAGTCCTGTAGAACAGGAGGTTGCAAATGAGGTTAGAGAGTATATTTCGGAAGAAAAGCTAGGCTCGGTTATCGGTCTTTCAGAAACCAACGAAAGATATTACCCGAACGATAATCTCGCATCAACCGTTCTCGGTTTTGTGGGTACTGATAATCAGGGACTCAGCGGTATTGAATCGCAGTATGATGATACATTGACAGGAACAGAGGGACGAGTAATTGCCGCAAAAACTCCTGCCGGCTCGGAACTTCCGTTTTCATATGAAAAAGTAGTCGATGCTGAGGCGGGCGACTCACTTGTTCTTACGATTGATGAATATATTCAGTCAGTTGTTGAAAAATATCTCGATGAAAACGTTGAGCAGAACGATGTAAATAATCGTGCCGCTTGTATAGTAATGGATGTAAACTCAGGCGAAATACTTGCGATGGCAACCAAACCTGATTTTAATCCGAATGAGCCTTTTACAATCACTTTGCAGGATGAAGTTGATAAAGATATAGAAAAACTTAAGAAAAAAGGCGAGTATACCGAAGAAAAGGAAGACGAAATCCGCTCATTGGCGCTTCAGGACCAGTGGAGAAATAAAGCCGTCTCGGAAACTTATGAGCCTGGTTCAGTGTTTA
>JBGVHY010000063.1:0-3132 GCA_045122755.1 Acutalibacteraceae bacterium
TTGAAATGCCGTTTCAGAAAATAAGTGTCGGTAAAATTGCGGAAAAATGCAATATGAACCGCAAGAGCTTTTACTATCATTTTAAAGATAAATATGACCTTGTAAATTGGATTTTCGATACTGAATTTCTTGCTGTTCTCAAATCTAAGTATTATAAATCTGCTTGGGATGTTTATGAAGATTTGCTGACTTATTTTTATGAAAACCGTGCTTTCTACCGAAAGGCGCTTAAAATGACAGGGCAGAATTCGTTTTCTGAGCACTTCAAGGAACGATTGCGTCAGTTGTTCACTTCCAAAAAAGACCGTATTTCTGCTGACGAAAAATTCAATAAATTTTATACCGACTTTTTTGCTGATGCATTTGTATGCTCCATCGAGCGATGGCTTCTTGATAAAAACTGCATACAACCCGTAGAATTTGTAAGACTGCTTCGCGCATCTATAGAAAAAAGCGCAATCGGATTTTACAACCATATAAATATAGAAGAAAAACCTCTTTCATAACGAAAGAGGTTTTTGATTTTACTTATTTTATAAGACCTAATTTTACAAGCATTCTTTCGGTAGCTTTACCGTCAGGGTTGCAGATAAATGTTTCTCTGAACTTATTGAGCTTTGTAAAGTCATAATTCTCGACATCACGCACCGCATTGGCGATTGCTTCAGGCTCAGTATAAACATTGCAAGGAAGCACCGCTTCATACTTGAAGTTTGTCTGCAAACCATGCAATCTTCTGCGCGCAAACGGTACGTATGCAAAAACAGGCTTTCCTGCTGCAAAGCTTGAGAAGAACGAATTAGTATATGAGCCAATAATAACATCTGCAACGGCGATTGCTTCATACTCAGAAAGCACTCCGGTTATATCAAACATACCTTTAGTATAACTGCTCATAGTCATTGAATATTTGATTTCAGGGATACGTCTTCCGTCTTTATCAAGGAAATGCTTGATGATAATATAATCATCTTTTAAGTACTCGTAAAGATAGTTATCAGCATTGCTTTCATATTCAGGAACAAGCTCATCATCGCGGATTTCAAACTGCAAAAGAATTTTTTTGCCGCTTATATCCCCTGTAAGCTCGGTAAGCTTTTTCATTGCTTTTTTCTTATATTTTTCATTAAAGAAGCAATCAGATTTTATATCACCGAAATATTTAAGAGAACTGCTTTCAACGCCGACTGACTGACAGTAGATATCCTTATAAAGCTCATTATTTGCCGAAACGATATCAACCTTTTTAAACATAGGTGCAATATCGTAATTTGCTTTATAAATCCCACTCTCGTAATCAAGAGTAGCTTTGCCGAATTTTTTAAATGGGAAGCTGTAATTCGGAATGTAAACAACAATCGTTTCGTCCTTTAACAGCAACATATCAAGGAACTGATTATCTTTATCAATAAAGATATACTCAGCATCACAAATCTCTTTGATAACGCTTACATATTTCTTATCATCATAGATTTTCTTGGTATTAAGCTTTTTCGCATCAGGGCAGCAAACCTTAACCGCTGAATTAATTTCCTTTGCGCAGTCAAGCAAAACCAGCTTGCCTTTTTGAATTTCAGTAGTAGAATATTTCTCATACTCAGCTCTGAAAATTGATTTGAATTTAGCTTTTTTCGCAAGCTCTTCTTGAGAAGTTCTGAAAAGCTTCTCCGACCTTGGAACTGTGTTATAAGGCTTAACGGAATCACATTCCTTTTTGCGGGTTTCAAGCTCTTCCTTGCCGATAACTGTTTCCAAAATACGCTCGGTGGAGTGACCGTCACAGGAACGCATAAATTTATATCTGAAATCCTTAACCTTCTGCTTATCAAAACGCTCATCAAGATTCTTAATATAATCAATCATTTCAAGGTTGGTTGTACATACAGGGCCAGGCGACATTTCATAATAATCATAATAGAAACCGCGCCAGTCAAAATAGGTATCAAGGTCGAAAGCAAAGAAAATAATCGGCTTTTCAAAAAGCGAATACTCAAACACAAGCGACGAATAATCAGTAATGCAGATATCCGAAACGCAAAGCAAATCTTCAATATCCATCAGCTTTGTAACATCCATAGCAAAGCTTGAATATTCATGAGGAATAGGCGGTAATTTCTTTGCGTGAGGGTGATGCTTAAACAGAATGAAATAATCATCACCGAGATTATCATAAAACATCTTTATATTGAGCATTTTTGATGTTGTTGCTTTAGCAACTCTGCCTCTAAAGGTAGGCGCATAAAGAATAACCTTTTTACCTTTAGCCTCAGGAACTACGTCATAAAGTGTTTCATAAGCATTTTTTATAAACTCTTTATCATAGAAAACGTCGGTTCTTGAGCAGCCTGTAGCCTGAATTACCTCCTTGTGCTCAGAGAGGTTCATAGCCTCTTCATAAGCCCATGCAACCTCAGGACTTGAAATAGTAACAAGGCTGTAGTTTTTGTTAAACGGGTGTGCAAGCTGCTGTTTTCTTGTTTCACCGAAGATAAGGTCAGCAGTTGAAAGACCGAACTTTTTAAAAGCGCCGCAACCATGCCAAAGCTGAGTAAGCTTTGTTTCAGGGCGCAAATCAATACTGCCGATGCAGTTTGATCCTTCGTTCATAAACACATATTTAGCAGTTGCGATATCTTTAAGCATATCGATACAGCGGGTTAAATACTGATACTTTCTACCCGAACCGATAAGCAGAAAATGCGTATGAACATCATAATCATACTTGCTTACAAGCTCATCGAAAATAACCTTAAAGCTGTTAGAAAGCTTTGACATTCTAAGCTCGATAAATACAACTTTATTAGGGTCAACAGGCTTTTTAGAAGCCTTTTTATAAGTATATGGAAAAATGAAATTCAAGGTCAGAATTCTGAAAATTTTCGCTACAATTCTGTCCTTCAATATAAGAAGCTTGTCCATTTGCATCTCCTTGATTCTTGAAATATTTGTAACATATCTATTTTATCACATTGCCAATATAATGTCAATAATCGTACCGTCAAAAAGCAGAATTTTATGTAGGATTACAATAGATGTGTTACAGAATAAGAAAAAAATAGATGACGAATGGGAAATCCTGTGTTACAGTTAAGTTGATGAGACAAAACAGACAGGAGGATTAACCATTCGTCA
>JBGVHY010000064.1:0-4166 GCA_045122755.1 Acutalibacteraceae bacterium
AACCATTCCATTGACCACTACGAGTAGCTTTGAGCACCGTTCTGTCTGCAAATGTTTCTGTGTCAATTTCACATTTTACATTGTATTTTTGTGTAACCATATCGCTTGCATCTTCTGAATCGGCATCGAAGACAGTTACATATTTATATAAATCTTCCTCCTCTGCTGATGCCGAAATCATCGACATTGGAATGATAGATAATACCATCAACAATGACAATGTAATCGCTAAAAATTTTTTCATTTCTTTTTCTCTCCTTATTTGTTTTATTTAGCGTGTATTAATATACATCAATATATTAACATTAATATAATATCATAAATTTTTTTCATTTTCTATTGTTAGAAATCACAATAAAGCCAACGCTGATTTGTATAAAATGCTAATAATGGAAAACACCGCTATCACGAGCGGTGTTTTTATCCTTATAAAACTATATTGTTTCGACTTTAATCATATTTGTATTGCCTGATTCACCAATTGTACGGCCGCTTGTAACGATAACGCGGTCGCCTTTTTTAAGATTGTAGGTTTCCTTTGCCTTTGCAACTGCCTGGAAAACAAGAACATCGGTGGACTCATAACGGTCGGTCATAACAGGAGTTACGCCCCACGAAAGAGCCAGCTTATGCCAAGCTTTTTCGCTTGTGGTAAGACCGATGATATCAACAGGCGAGCGGAAACGCGAAATAAAACGAGCTGTGATACCCGACATTGTACAAGCAACAATACATTTTGCTTTAATATCAATCGCCATTGCACAGGTTGAATGAGAAATCGCGTCGATGATATCTTTCATCTCAAATTTATTTGTATAGAAAAATTCGTTGTAGTCGATATGCTGTTCGGTTTCTTCGGCGATTTTCGCCATTGTAGCAACGGTTTCAGCCGGATATTTACCCGCAGCGGTTTCGCCCGAAAGCATAATCGCACTTGACCCATCGTAAACCGCATTAGCAACGTCGGAAATTTCCGCTCTGGTAGGTCGCGGATTATGAATCATTGATTCGAGCATCTCTGTCGCGGTGATAACACGTTTACCCATCATTCGACAAGCATTGATGATATGTTTCTGGATTGCAGGAACTTCCTCAAACGGAATTTCAACACCCAAATCGCCTCGTGCAATCATAATACCTGAACATTCTTCAGCTATTTCGCGGATATTATCAACACCTGAGCGGTTTTCAATCTTCGCGATAACATCGATATTTTTACCGCCGTTTGCTTTGATAAATTCATTGACATCTATCAAATCCTGCTTTGTCGAAACGAATGAACAAGCGATAAAATCAACATCATTCTCAATGCCGAACAAAATATCGCTCTTATCCTGTTCGCTCAAATACACCTGATTAAGCACCTTGTTAGGGAAACTCATACTCTTGCGGTCGGAAATCTCGCCGCCTACGATAACCTTGCAGACAGCATCGGTTTTTGTAACCTCTTCAACCTCAAAAATGACAAGACCGTTATTAACTAAAATTCTGTCACCTTTTTTGATATCCTTTGCAAGCCCTTTATAAGTAACCGAAACTCTTGTTTCGTCACCCTCAATATCTTCGGTTGTAAAGCTGAATTTATCGCCGTCATTTAATATAATCTTACCGTTTTTAAAGGTTTTAATTCTATATTCAGGCCCTTTGGTATCAAGCAAAATTGCAAGCGGAACGCCTAGCTTTTCTCTTACCTTCTTGATAAGCTCAATGTTCTGTTTGTGCTGTTCGTGAGTGCCGTGCGAAAAGTTAAGACGGCATACATTCATACCGTTTTGACACATTTTTGTCAGCGTTTCTTCGTTGTTGCTGGCTGGTCCTATCGTACATATGATTTTTGTTTTTCTCATAATCTATCTTCCTCTCCAAAAGGGTAACGGAATAATTTCGTAAAATTGCTCAAAAATTATTCCATTATATATTATAGTCTGAAAAAAGCAAAAATCAAGTAAAATGATTGTAAAATCCCGAAGTTTTTACGCTAAAGCAATCGAAATAAGCATCAATTCCTTTAAGTTTTCGTAAATCGCGTAAAGTCCTGACGGGTCGAGAGGATTCTGCCCCTTACCGATTTCAATTGTAAATCCCGGTCTGCCTGTTGTATCGACAAACCAATCCTTAAATCCCGCGTGCGATGCGCCTGCCGCAGGTTGAGCAACTTTATAACCGCTTGCGGTTGAAAAAAGCTGGGCTAAGCGGTAGGATTTTTCAGGTGTGTTCTCGCCATACTGCCAATAAATCTCCTCTCCCTGAGAATGCCAGGCGATAACCTGAACAACATTATTACTCTCGACCAGTTTTACAATCGCCTGAGTTTCAGGCTCGCTGTTCGGCATCGTTCCGCCGTAGCGTCGCGGCGACGGACCTGTAATGCCGTCGGCACGCTCGATTTCTTTCATAATATCAAAACCGGCATCAAAATTGTGGTTTATATCAATGCCGTTCGCGTTGGCATTCCAGAATTTTATATCGTTATTTCCGTTTATCTGTTCAATTTTCGGCGCAAGTGCACCTGCCGATGCCGCACCGTTCAGCGCAATCTCATAGCCATCAGGATTTACACAAGGCACAACAATGATTGATTTATTGAAAATCGCATTACGCGCCGAGGAAATTGAAAAATCAGTATTATCACGGAGTGATGTGCAAAAATCCTCGATAAACAGAAGATTTGTCAGCACCGTCAGTCGCTCGGAACCGTGAAAACCGCCGGCGTAAACAATACAATTATCTCTTACACCGATTTTTACTGCTAAAATCGGTCTGCCGAGCACACTTTTGCCAATCTGAAACACATCTAGAAACGAAAATTCTTCGCCCAAACGATAAATTTCATTAATTACCTCATTGATATTATACTCTCTTTGTGTTATTGTATAAGACATAAAGACACCTCATTTTAATTTTTTTAAGGAGAAAGTAAATATGGAACTTACAGAAAAAACTCTCGGTAAAGAATATGCATTCAAGGGAAGAATTATTAATCTTCGCGTTGATACAGTCGAACTGCCTGACGGCTCGCAGTCAACACGCGAGGTTATTGAGCATAACGGCGGGATTTGTGTTCTGCCGATTGATGATGAGATGAACACATATGTTGTCAGACAATGGCGCACGCCTTATAAAAGGGTTGTGACCGAAATTCCTGCAGGCAAACGCGACGGAAACGAAGAGCCGCTCGAAGGCGGAAAACGCGAGCTTAAAGAGGAAATCGGGGCTGTAGCGCAAAAATTCACCTATTTGGGCGAGCTTTATCCCACACCGGGATACTGCGCCGAGATAATTCATATGTACTTAGCGCAAGGGCTTACATTTGAAAATCAGGACTTGGACGAAGGCGAATTTTTAAATGTTGAAAAAATGCCATTTAAGACCCTAGTTGAATTGGTTATGAGCGGAGAGATAAGCGATGCAAAGACAATCGCCGCCGTACTTAAAGCGGATAAGCTGTTAAACGGATAAATTTAAGTTATTAAATGCGTTACCGACTTGTGGTAACGTATTTTTTCTTGACCGCACCGCAAAAAAGCGATATAATAAGAAGATCTAATAAATTACACATAAGATATTAACAACAATTATATCGGGAGTGGATTATGGATATAAATTTTGACCTTTATCGCGTTTTCTGCGAGGTTGCACGAGAAAAAAGTTTATCGCGTGCGGCAAAAAAGCTTTTCGTTTCCCAGTCGGCGGTCAGCCAGTCGATAAAACAGATTGAAAGCACGCTCGGGCTGAAGCTTTTTGACCGAAAGTCAAGGGGCGTTGAGCTTACTGCCGAGGGCAAGCTGCTTTTTGAATACGCCGACGGCGCTTACACGCTACTTGAAAACGCCTATCAAAAGCTCAAGGATATGCAGAATTTAAAATTCGGCAGTATCAAAATCGGCGCATCGGACACTGTCTGCGCATTGATTCTCACCAATGTTTTAAATGAATTTCATACAAAATATCCAGATATAAATTTGCGTCTTATCAACCATACAACGGGACAACTGCTTAATGAGTTGCGCCTCGGTGAGATTGATATGGCATTTGTAGCTTTGCCGATTGAAAACACCGAAGGGTTGCATATCAGGAAAATCACCGATATCAATGATTGCTTTGTGGTATCAGGCAAATACGCCGCTCTTGCGCGCAGAACAATCGGCTTTGATGAGCTTTGTAAT
>JBGVHY010000065.1:0-2611 GCA_045122755.1 Acutalibacteraceae bacterium
AAAAGCTTTGTTAACCTGTTGGCAGTGAGGGAGCGACAGAATACTCAAACCAAATCACATTAACGGGAGTAGAATGAAAAGCTTTGTTAACCTGTTGGCAGTGAGGGAGCGACAGCATACTCAAACCAAATTACATCAGCGGGAGTAGAATAAAAAATGTTTAGTAGAACGGAACTGCTTTTCGGAAAAGAGAAGATGGAAAAGCTAAAGCAAGCACGCGTTGCGGTTTTCGGTGTCGGCGGTGTCGGTGGACATTGCACATTAGCGCTTGCACGCAGCGGAATCGGTGCAATAGACCTTATCGACAACGATGTTGTGAGCAAATCCAACATAAATCGACAGGCGGTGGCTTTTGTTAGCACAATCGGCAAGCAAAAAACGTCAATTATGCGCGATATGATTGCGGATATCAACCCCGAGGCTGAGGTTGAAGTTCATAACACGTTCTTTTTACCTGAAAACTCAGATATTTTTGATTTTTCTCAATATGATTACGTAATTGACGCGATTGATACAGTATCGGGAAAAATTGCTCTGGCGGAATGTTGCGATAAAGTCGGCACTCCTATAATTTCATCAATGGGTGCAGGTAACAAACTAGACCCTACCGCGTTTAAAGTAGCGGATATTTATAAAACACAAGTGTGTCCACTCGCGCGAGTTATGCGCCGAGAGCTAAAGAAAAGAGGGATAAAAAAGCTTAAAGTTGTTTATTCCGAGGAACAGGCGCTCACCCCTCTGCCAAGTGATGAAAACTCGGGCAAAAGGCAAACACCGGGAAGTGTTTCGTTTGTACCGAGTGTTGCAGGATTGATTATCGCAGGCGAGGTTGTGAAAGATTTAATTGATTAGTCTTTGTCAATCACAAGCATTACGGCTCTAAGCAGACAGAAAACCAAAGCCGCTATACCAACGCCGTAATGTCAATGTCCCACAAAAGCTATAGTTAATCAAATTAGGTTGTGGCAGATTCGGCGCGCGACTTCAAGTATGTGTAGAAAGGAAACCCTATGATTATAAACGATTTATTTTCAATGGCGGATGAGAATTATAAAGATTTTCATAAGAAGCTCATTCCGACTGTTTCGGAAGACAATATAATCGGTATCCGCACGCCTGAGCTACGAAAATTTGCGAAGAAAATTTTTGGCACTCCCGAGGCTGAAGAATTTTTAAAAAATTTGCCTCACAAATACTACGAGGAAAATAATGTTCACGCTTTTTTAATCGAGCAGATTAAGGATTTCGATAACTGCGCCGATGAAGTGACAAGATTTTTGCCTTTTATCGACAACTGGGCGACCTGCGATATGATGAGCCCGAAGGTTTTTAAGAAAAATCCCGATAAAACCTTTGATTTTATTAAAAAATGGTTAAATAGTAACAACGTTTATGCGGTCAGATACGCGATTGTAACATTAATGTCGAATTTTTTGGATGATGAATTTAAGACTGAGCATCTGGAAATGGTAAAAGGCGCAATCTGCGATGAATACTACATAAATATGGCGGTTGCCTGGTACTACAGCATAGCGCTTGTAAAGCAGTATGATGCTACAATTCCGCTTTTTGAAAACAAGCTTATAAGCGACAAATGGGTACATAACAAATCGCTTCAAAAAGCAAGAGAGAGCCGAAGAATCCCGCCTGAAACAAAAGAATATTTAAAAAGTTTGAAAATGTAATAAAAAAGTATTACCGCTGATTTTCGGGTAACAATAAAACCGAAAGTTGGTGAAATAATGACTAATGATAACAAAAAAATGCTTACAGGAATACTTGTAACTGCGGCGATTTTTCTGGTTATAATCGGGATTATTGCTGTTTGTTTCGGAAACAACTCAAACAAAAATGGTGTTGTCAATAACACCGAGAACACTTACAGTACAACAAACAGCGCGACTGCCGATACTACTTCCGCTGTAACAACTGTTACCGGCGAAACCGCAAGCAACATAAACGCAGCCGAATCTTCGCTTATCACCGCTGACAAGGCAAAAGAAATCGCTCTTGAAGATGCAGGTCTTGCCAAGACTGATACAGTAAATCTTACCGCTCATAAGGACATTGATAACGGAGTAACGGTTTATGAGATTGACTTTCAATCAGGCGGTTATGAATATGATTATGATATCAATGCCGAAACCGGCGAGATAATCGAACGAAACAAAGAAAAAATCGACTAAGAAAAATACCGTTGCTTTTTAGCAACAGTATTTTAAAATTATTTTAAAAAAGTCTTTACATTTTACGAGTTATAGTATATAATCATAATAGGAACTATTCCTATTAATATTATTTATGTAAATTAAAAGGAGGCGACTTCAAATGAAAAAACTATTTACAAAGCTTCTAACACTATCATTAGTGACAGCGCTTGCGTTATCGCTGGGCGGTACGGTATCGGCTGGCTACAACGTAATGCCGACGAAAATCGAGCCTGTAAGCAAAAAATCAAGAACAGTTAAAAAAGGTAAAGTTATCGAGCTTAAGGTATTGGCTGACGGTGACGACGATTATCTTTACTGGACAATCACAAAAGGCAAATGTGTAGTAAAATTCAACGATAATGACCGTTCGGATGACGATATCGAGCTGATAGCGAAAAAGG
>JBGVHY010000066.1:0-11082 GCA_045122755.1 Acutalibacteraceae bacterium
AAAAACCTCAGGACGTTCTTTCAATCGGTGATGAGGTTGAAGCTCAGATTCTCGGCATTGATTATGATGCTAAACGCGTTAGCCTTTCTATCAGAGCACTTCTTCCTGAAGAAGCTCCTGTAGTTGAGGAAGTTGCTGCTGAGCCTGAAGCTCCGGCGGAGCCTCCAAAAGGCTATGTTTGTCAGGTTTGCGGATATGTTTATGAAGGTGAAACCTTACCTGAAGATATCGTATGCCCGCTTTGCGGTCAGGGTGCTGACGCTTTCGAGCCTTTAAAAGACTAATCTTACAGATTAAAATTTTAAACCCCGAACAACTTTAGTTGTTCGGGGTTATTTTTATTCCAGTGGCCATTTTTTAATGTTTCTGCTGTATACGGTGTTCGGTGAAACACCGTATTCTTTTGTGTATTCGCGGTAAAATGTTGAATAAGTCTTGAAACCGCTTAATTCTGCTATTTTAGCAAGGCTGAGTTCCTGACATTCGCTGTTAATTAAATCGTGTGCGCATTTCAAACGATGATGATTAAGGTATTCCCTGAATGTTTTGCCGGTTACCTGTTTGAATATTTTGTTTATTGTACTGTCGCATATGAAGAATTTATCACGTAAAATTTTATATGTAAGATTCATAGTGAAATTGTTTCGTACATATTCGATAACTGTAACGGTAATGTTGGTTTTATCATATTTCTCTTCGGATTTTATCTCGTTGTAGTAAAGATTAAGCTCCGAAAGAATAGCAAAAAGCTTTGATTTCATATAAAATTCATTATGCCTGTCATCAAGACTTTTTATTAGTGAATTTAAAACATCATAGCATATCATATTTTCAAAATTAGCAGGATAAAAGGTGTAACCGCAGGGGAGAGAATGAAAAAGCTGTAATGCGTCAAAATCCGTATGCTTTTTTACAAGTGAGTCGTGAAAATATATCTTTACTATAGCGGCATTGGAGGTTAGCCTTAAATATGTAAAGCTGTTATTGTGGTCAGCTATTATAAGAGCGCCTTTTTCAACGGTAAACTTTTTACCGTTTGCATCTATTTTAAATTTCCCGTCTATAATAAAATCCATCTGATAATATCCGATTACAGGTTTTGTGTAATTAGTTAATAATTCCATATCCTTCATTTCAAGTAGCTCTATTTTTAAATCAGGTTGATAAAACCCTTGTGTTCTTGGTCGATTTCCCATTTTTTTTTGGCTCCAAATCTACGTTTTTGTATATTATACCATATAAAAATCGAAAATGCAATAATCGCGCAACGAAAATGCAATTGAATTTAATTGAAATAGAAAATTCGCTTTGCTATAATTTAAATATAAAATAATATAGAGGTGTATATTTTATGAGAAGATTACTATCAATTGTGTTATCACTTGCGATTATTATCGGAACATTTGCATTTGTTCCACTCTCGAGTGTTAGTGCAAAAACATACGATAATCGTATTGAAACATCTTTTAATAACGATTGGCAGTTTTACAGAGAAACCTATTCAGGCGAATCTAAAACCCAAATCACTGCAATCGAAGATGTTGTGGGGGATGATTGGAGAGATGTAACTCTCCCACACGACTTTTCTATCGAAGGCGAATTTTCAACATACGCTACAACCAACCGAAGCGGTTGTTTGCAGGGTGGTACAGGCTGGTATAAGAAAACTTTCCAAGTACCAACCGAACTTTCCGGCAAACGCTTTGTTATCAACTTTGATGGCGTGTATTGTTATTCATATGTGTATGTAAACGGCGAGTACGTTGGTGAAAACAGACTCGGTTACGTGTCTTACGCGCTCGATATTACCGACTATCTTGAATTTGGTTTTGAAAATTACAACGAAATCGTGGTAAAGGTTGCCAACATCGTACCGTCTGAAAGATGGTATTCAGGCTCAGGTATCTACCGCGATGTTACAATGATTGTGACAAACCCTGTTCACGTGGATTATCACGGCACAGCAGTTAACTATCCAAATTTAGCATCATCAAATGGCGTAGATGGCACAACTGATGTTACTGTAAAGGTTAAAAACGAAAGTGATGCAGATGCAACTGTGACAGTCGCTTCTACTGTGAAAAGTGGTAGTGAGATAATTGCAACTGCTGAGTCAAGTGCTTTTACAGTTGCTACAGGTGCAAAAGCTGATGCTACAGTTAGCCCAAAGGTTACAAATCCAAAACTTTGGAGTGTCGATAACCCTAACCTTTATACTTTGGTTACCGAAGTTAAGGTTGACGGTACAGTAGTTGATACATACACCGAACAAATCGGTTATAAATATACCGAATATGACGGCGAAAGCGGTTTCTTCCTAAACGGCAAATCAATGAAACTTAAAGGTGCGGCTTTGCATAACGACTTTGGTGCGGCTATCGGTACTGCAGCGTACGACAACGCAGTAAAAAGATATATTGACTTGCTTAGAGATATGGGTTGTAACGCAATCCGTACTGCTCACCAACCATTATCAACAAACCTTATGGACTACTGCGCACAGTCCGGTATGATGGTATTCGACGAAGTGTTTGACGAATGGTTAGGTACAAAACTCGGCGACAGCAACAGCTATAGCTTTGCAGGTGGTATCTCTGCTACAAACCCACTTCTCTTAAAAGACGAAATGGGCGGTAGTGACGTTTCTGCTTGGTCAAGTGCTACTACTGTTACTTGGGCAGAGTTCGGTCTTAAATCTATTATGACAAGAGACAGAAACAACCCTGCAGTTATTATCTGGGGTCTTGGTAACGAATTGTTTGAGCAAAGCGGTGTAAACTCTGATGCTGCAAAGCAAAAGCACGTTGACGCTGCAAAGAGCCTTGCTTCTTGGGTAAAAGAAACAGACCCACAAGGCAGACCTTGTACAGTTGGTGATAACCGTCAGGAAACAAATTCATCTGGTTATGCCAGAACATATCTTGACCAAGTTCAAGCCGAAATGGGACTTACAGGTATCAACTACGCAGTAGGTGGCACTTGGGATTACTTGTATAGCATTTTCCCGGAACGTGCTGCATTTAACACAGAGGGTACTGACCAATGTTCAAACCGTGGCGAATACGACCACACAAAGCTTGTAAACAACGGCGCAGACGATTATGAATTTACTTCATATAACAACGACGACAGAGGTTGGGCAAACTACCTTGGCGAAGGTTGGAACTTAATTCTTGACCGCGACTGGTTTATGGGTGAATTTATCTGGGCAGGTATCGACTACCTTGGTGAACCATGTGACTACGGCGGAAGCAAATCAGGACTCAAAACTCCTAACACCACATTCTGCGGCGCTTACGACTCAGCAGGTTTTGCAAAGGACTCAATGTATTTCTACCGTTCTATCTGGAATGAGAATAGTTATACTGCAAATATGCTTCCAGGTACTTGGAACAAGGATGAAGTAACTGTAGATTCAAACGGCTTTGTTCCTGTAATGGTTTATTCAAACGCAGACAAAGTAGAAGTTGTTCTTAACGGTCAAGTTGTAGGTGAAGCTACTGCAACTTTAGTTAAAACTTCTTCATCTGACAAGACTGATTACTCACGTCGCGAGTGGGTAGTATCGGTTGTAGATTCTTCACTCTGCAACAGCTCTAAATTAGTTGCAGATACAACTGTTAGTGATTACACAAAACTTTTTGTTCAGATGTACGTTAAATATGTTGAAGGTACTCTAGAACTTAAATCTTATAAATTAGTTGACGGTGAATACGAACTTATCACAGATGCTAAAGGTACACAATTTATTGAGACTACAGATGGTATCACAGACCTTAATGTAACTCAAACTGCTACTTCATTGACAGCAGATAAAAATGACATCGTTTACTACGCAGTAGACGCAGTAGATAAAGACGGCGATTTTGTAAACGGTTACAACGGCAAAGTTACCTTTGCACTTGAAGGCGACGGCGAAATCATCGGCGCAGACAACGGTAGCTCAATCAACATCGACAGAGGTTGTTCATCATTCGTTGTAAGCGACGATAAAAAGAGCGCTACCACTTCTTGCTACAACGGTAAATGTTTGCTCGCAGTTAAAGCGACTGATACAGCAGGCAACTTTACAGTTTCTGCTACTGCTTACGATGAAACAGATGGTACAACAGTAGTTGCAACAAAAACTGCTGAAACTGTTACCACAACTGCAGATACAACCGCAGACGAGTGGGAAGAGATTGTAGAACAACACATCTGCGCAGATTACACTTCAGTTGTAACACCTGCTACTTGCGAAGAAGAAGGTTATACAACTTATACTTGTACAACTTGTGGTTTACAAACTGTTGGCGATTACGTAGACGCACTCGGTCATACAGTTGACGCAAACGGCGACTGCACAGTTTGTGGCAAAAACGCAAAGGTAATTAAAATCAACGAAATTGCAGAATACGTTGCAAACAACAAGGTAGAACAAATCAAATACGAACAAATCTCACTTGACGACGTTCAAGCAGACAAAGCGTATGCTATCGCAGTTCAAGATGGACAAAACTTGTATGCGTTTACTTCAAAGATGGCGTCCTTCTGGCCAAACAACTACACCGTTAACTATGGCTTACAATCATACGGCGATTCAAAAACCGGAGATCCGGTTGCATCTCATATCTATGGCGAACAAATTACTGAATTTGACATTGATGAGAGTGTTAGCAACTTCTATTTTGAATATGACAAAGAAGCTGGTACTGTTATCATTTCAGCAGATGTTTATGGCGAAAGAACTTATTTCACATTCGGCGCGCAAGACGGTAACAAAATTAACCTTGGTATAAAATATACTCAGAACAAAGACGAAGCAATTGTATTTACTGTAAATGCAATAAACACATCAGGCTCAGTTTCTTTGAAAACTACTTATGATAGCAGAACCTATTATCTTTGCTTAAAGAATTGCTGGTACGGCAAGAAGTTGCTTCTTGTTAACAGCAACAACAATTCATTCAAGATTTATGAAGCAGTTAAAAACACTGATAATGCTTCACTTATCAAGCTTGGCAACGCTATAACTACTGTGAATGATGCAGTTAATGCCAACCAATCACTAGCAGACACAGTTTATGACAACGTCTTAACTGCTTACTCGCTTTATACTAAAGGCGAAACTACTGCTGAATGCGCTACACTTGCTAACACACTTGTAACTTCTACACATACTTGCTCTTATGTTTCTAACCTTAAAGGTATGGGATACTCAGTTATGAAAACTGCTACTTGCAAATCAGAAGGCGAAACATATTACTATTGTCAGGTAGACGGTTGTACAAATTACAAGATTGAATACACCGCTAAATCAGACCACACATCCGGTACAGATGTAACAGTAATCACTCCTGCAACTTGTATTACAGCAGGTGCGGGTACAGTTGCTTGTACAGTTTGCGGTGAAACTAAAGATGTTACGATAAATGCAACAGGCGAGCATATTTACGGTGATGACGGTTACTGTACTGCAGATGCAAACTGTAACGCTTCTAAATTTAGCGTGTTAATTGACGGCGTAGCAATCGCTCAACAGGACGACGGTACATTTGTATTGCCAACATCAACTGACGAAGGCTTTGTCTCTTATACAGATGGCACAAATCATTATGATTCAGGCTATGTATTTGAAAATTTAACAGCAAATGTTGAACTTACAACAATAACATTGTCATTTGATATGCTCTCCGGCGCATCAATGAGATTAAACAGTCCTACAGGTATTCGCTTCTATTCAGATGTTGATACTGACCTCATTGAAACTTTAAGAGCTCAGGGCGCTGAAATTTCGCTCGGTACAATCATTGCTCCTGAGGATAAAATAGGAACAAAAGATTTTACAATGGAAATAGGTACCGAGGGTCAGGATTTCGTTAATGTAAAATTTGAAGCTTCCAATTGGTTTACATCAGGTGGCTTTAAGGGAGTTGTCGGCTCGCTTGCAAACATCAAAACTGCCAATGTAAACCGTCAGTTTGTCGGACGTGGCTATATTACAATCAAATTCGGCAGTATCGAAAAAACAATCTATGCGTCGTACGCTGATAGCAATATAGATAATAATGCAAGAAGCATTTGCTATATTGCAAATAAGGTAATGCTTAATGATTACACAACTTTAACAGCCACACATCAAGAAATTGTAAAATATTACGCCGATTTATACACCGGCTATGATAAATATACAACTCTTGACCCAGCTGACAAAGATATGTTTGATTAATCTGAAAGGAGACGAATATAAATGAAGAAAATTATTTCTATTTTGTTGTCAGTGCTTCTTATTGTTGGTTGCGTGGCAATAAGCGCTACTGCTGATGCAAACAACATTTACACAACAGATGATGTAGCATCGGTTAGCACTTATGTTGCAGGTAGCTGGAGTGAAACAACTGGTGAGTTCACAGAACACACAAAGAGAATTGCTACAAACGGTTATGTTGCAGTTGATGCTTCAAAAACCTATACTTTGACGGGTAAAGGACATAGTAACTTGCAATTCTATCTTGTCGAGTTCGATGCAGACAAAAACTTTGTTGCAGGAATCGGCAAAACTACAATCGGTAATGGCACTTATACTTACACACCAAGTAGTGAAAATGTAGCGTATATTGCTCTTTCCGTTACAATTCAAACCGATGCAGTTGCAGCTACAAATGGTTCAAACGGTCTTATCGAAAGATGGACAAATGGCACTATCAGTATCACGATGGTTGCTGATGGCGAGTCAGGTGAAGAACCGGAATCAACTACAGTAACTACTGCTACAACAACAACTACTACTACAACTCAAACTCCTGAGGGCCCAACCACATACACAAACCAATCAGCTTGGGTTGACGGTCAAAAATATCTTCTTATAATGCCATCTTGTCTTACAGAAGGTTATATGGGTAAAGGTATTCTTATTACTAACGGTGTAGTTGCAAGTACTTATACAGGCACAGATACCGTTACTTCATTGCAACTTGATGATTACGACTGTTCATCAGTAAACACTAAAAAAGAGTGTAACGCATTGTTAAGTTTCTCAACTTCTATGGACCTTTCACAGTACTATTTCACTGCTGTAAAACAAGACGACTACTTTGCATTTAAAACATCTGACGGCAAATATCTTTGCGCAGGTCCACAAGAAGGTAAAAATGCTTGGGATTGGAACAGAACATACTTCTCTGATACAATAGTTGATGATGCTTTGTTCACAGGCGAGTATATCACAGGTGCAACTGGTTCTTCTGATACAAACCTCGGTAACAACGCATTTAAGGTTACTTCAAAAACAGGTTATCACTTAAGAACTCTTAACAATGGTAATGTTATTTGTAAAGCAGACGCAGACTATTATCAAGGATTTGTAGGCTTCTACACAACAGGCGATGTAGTTGTTCCTGATGAATCAGAATCTTCATCAAGTTCAACCACTACAACAACTCAAGCACCTGTAGTTTCTGATGAATACACTTATGTATTTATGAGAACAGACAACACTACTGACTTTGTGATTGATGCAGACGGTTTAAGCTATAACTCTTTTAACGACTACAATGGTAAAGGCTTGCAAATTCAGGGTATTACTACAGGTAAAACACTTACATTTACTACAACTTCATCGATTGAAAGTGGTATTTATTTACCAACACTTTATGCCCGTGCATACAGTGGTAGAGCAAAATTTGATGTATATATCAATGATACTTTAGTGGCATCTTCTCTTGATACAAGTACTTCTACTGCAGGTACAGGTTCATACAAATCTTTTGAACTTTCACAAGTAACACTTCCTGCCGGTGCAGTTACAATTAAATTTGTGGCAGTTTCAGGCGGTTCATTTATGCCTGATGAAATCGTTTTCCAAAAAATCGGCGATGCAGACCCAACAGATATTGACATTTCAATGCAAACAGGTGCGGCTATCAGACTTAATGTAACAAACGGTATTCGTTTCTATACACAGGTTGATGCTGATAAGATTGCTTCATTGATTGCTGACGGTTATACCGTTGAAATGGGTACTCTTATTGCTCCTGCTGATTTACTTACTGATAAAGAATTAACCTTTGAATCAGGTGTTTCATGTCTTGATGTAGAATATATCGCTAAAGATACAGACGATAACTTTATATACTATGATGGAGAAAATACCATAGTAGGCTCAATTGTTGAAATCAAAGAAACCTCTACAAGCTGGAGCAAAATCTCAGGTAATATTACCAGACCTTTTGTTGGTCGCGGTTATGTAAAGTTAACTAAAGACGGCGAAACAACAATCAAATATGCCGAATATGCAAACGGCGATATCGCTAACAACAGCCGTTCTTTACAGTATATTTCGTATAAATATGCAAATGATTCTTCATCGAGCTATCCATCGCTCAATGAAATCTACAAAGCGCTCGTTGATAAATGGGCAGCCGCAGTACAGTAAAAGAATAATTGCTAATATTTTTTTCATATGCTTCCAATAGGCAAAAGCCGTACCGAAAGGTGCGGCTTTTTGCTTGAAGAAACCTTTGTAATGTGGTACAATGTTTTTATAAATCTTCAAGGAGTTTGTAATGAAATTTTTACATTTATCGGATTTACATATCGGTAAACGCGTTAATGAGTTTTCTCAGCTTGATGACCAGCAGTATATTTTAACTGAAATTCTGCGCATAATCGATGAACAAAAACCTAATGCAGTAGTTATCGCAGGCGATATTTATGATAAAAGCGTTCCTACCGCCGAGGCGGTGAGCCTTTTTGACTGGTTTTTGTCGTCGCTTAGCAAGCGTTGTTTAAGTGTGTTTATAATCAGTGGCAATCATGACAGCGCTGAGCGCTTAAGCTTTGCCAACGAGATTATGGATAGCAGCGGAATTTACATCTCTCCGACTTTTAAAGGCGAAATAAAAACCGTTACACTAACCGATAAAATCGGCGAAGTATGCTTTCATCTTCTGCCGTTTGTAAAACCTGCAAATGTAAGAAAATATTATCCCGAAACCGAGATTTTATCCTATGATGACGCGGTAAAAACAGTTGTTGAAAATATGAATATCGATGTGTCAAAGCGTAATGTGCTTGTCACTCATCAGTTTGTAACAGGCGCTGTACGCTCTGAATCTGAGGAAGCATCAGTCGGCGGTAGCGATAATATCGATTACAAAAATTTTGATAAGTTTGATTATGTGGCACTCGGACATATCCACCGTCCTCAGTCGGTCGGCAGAGAAGAGGTACGCTATTGCGGAACAACGCTTAAATATTCTTTTTCCGAAGCCAATCATAATAAGTCAGTTACCGTTGTAACTATGGGTGAAAAGGGAGATGTAAAAATCGAAACAATCGGACTTTCATCCAAACGCGATATGGTCGAGATTAAAGGTGACTATAATACAATCGTTTCAAAGGATTTTTATTCCGCACTTAACACCGATGATTATTACCATATAACCCTTACCGACGAGGAGGACGTAATTGACGCAGTAGCAAAACTGCGCGTGATTTATCCTAATATTATGAAGCTTGATTATGACAATCAGCGCACAAGAACCAATGCAGAAATTACGCTTGATGATAGAGTCGAAGAAAAAACACCGTTAGAGTTATTTGCCGAGTTTTATGAAATGCAGAATAACCAGCCTTTATCCGATGAACAAGCTCAGTTTTTACAAGAACTAATTGAGAAAGGGGAAAAATAAGTGCGCCCGTTGACTATTACTTTAAGCGGTTTCGGTCCATATGCTGATAAAACTGTTATTGATATGCGCTTGCTCGGGAAAAGCGGTCTGTATCTCATAACAGGTGATACAGGTGCAGGTAAAACCACTATTTTTGATGCGATTACCTATGCGCTTTACGGCGCACTTAGCGGTGCAAACCGCAACCCTTCAATGATGCGCTCGAAATATGCGCTTTCCGATACTCCTACCTTTGTTGAGCTTTTATTCGAGGATAAGGGTAAGGAATACCGCGTTATGCGAAGTCCTGAATATGAGCGTCCGTCAAAGCGCGGCGAGGGTATGATTACCCAAGCGCCTACAGCAGAGCTTTATCTGCCTGATGGCTCGGTTATTACCAAAACACGTGAGGTAACCGATAAAATCACCGAGATTATAGGAATTGATTTTGACCGATTTGTTGGTATCGCAATGATTGCTCAGGGCGATTTTTTAAGGCTGATTATGGCTTCAACCTCCGAGCGAATCGAGATTTTTCGCCAGATTTTCAAAACGAACTTTTATAGCAATCTGCAAAATACCCTGAAATTTGAGGCTAAAAAGTGCAAAGACGAGTACGATAAGCTAAAGCTTAGCATTGCGCAGTATATTGGCGGTGCTGTTTGCGATGAAACCGATGTTTTGGGTTTTGAACTGAGCAAAGCTAAAAGCAATGAGCTGACTTTTTCAGATACGCTTGAGGTCATTCAAAAAATTCTTGATAATGATAGTGAAAAAGAGAAAAAGCTTTCAAAAACTTTAACAGAAAACGAAAAAGAGCAGGAAAAAATCAATAATATTATCACAAAGCAGAGTGAGGTTTTAAAGGCTAAAGATAGGCTTAAAAATGATAAATTTAAGCGCGAAAATCTTCAAAAAGAGCTAGAAAACGCTGAAAATTTGCTTAAAAACGAGCTAAAAAACGTGAAAATAAGCGAAAATATAGCCGAAAAAATCACAAAACACAAGGAAAAATTAAAGGATTACGATAACCTTGAAGAAACCACGAAAAAGCTGGCTGATTTAAAAAAGAAAGAGTCAGCTACACTTAAAACCAAAGAAAATCTTCTTTTGTCAAAAGAAAAAAATTCAAAAGCTTTGGAGTATAATAAGAAAAGACTTGAAACGCTCAAATCAGTTGAAGCAGAAAAAGAAAAACAACAGGTAAAATGCGAAGAATTTGAGGCTTTAAAGCAAAAAGCAAAAACAGCTTATAAGTATTATAAAGAGCATAATGTTGCGTACGATTTATACAATAAAAAGGTATCTGAGTACCGCGAGGCAGCCGAGAGAAGCGCTGAAAAATCAGTGGTTTTCGAGCGAATGAACAAGGCTTTTCTTGATGAGCAAGCCGGAATTTTAGCGCAAAACTTAAAAGAGGGCGAAAAATGCC
>JBGVHY010000067.1:0-2463 GCA_045122755.1 Acutalibacteraceae bacterium
TTTGATGAGCTGACTGCGCTTGAGAAAGAAACAGGGCTTGTTTACCCTGATTCGCCGACTCAGCGAGCAGGATATGAGGTTTTAAGCGAGCTTAAAAAAGTAAGCCACGATATTCCTTTGTTATCCCTTGCAAAAACTAAATCGGCATCGGATATTTATGCGATGTCGCAACAGTCTGACGGATATTTAGGTCTTAAAATCGACGGACTCACAGTTAAAATGGTGTATAAAAACGGCGAGCTTATTGAGGCTTCAACCCGAGGTGACGGTGAAGTCGGCGAGGATATTACTCATAATGCAAAGGTGTTTAAATCCGTTCCAAAAAAGCTTCCTGAAAATGTTGATATAACCGTTTCGGGTGAGGCTTTTATAGATATCGGTACATTTGAGCGCATTAACGAGGATATCGAGAATGACGAAGATAAATACTCAACCCCAAGAAATTTAGCATCAGGCTCAGTACGCCAGTTGGACTCTGCAATCTGCGCTAAGCGCGGTGTCAGTTTCTTCCCGTTTAATGTTTTAGAGGGATTTGATGAGCTTGACAGCAAGTCAGCAAGACTTGATAAATTAGAGAAATTCGGATTTATGCGTCTGCCGAATGAGAATGTGACGGGCAATACTTCTGTCGAGGAGATTGAGCAAAAAATCGAGAGCTTAAAGCAGATAGCCAACAAAAAAGGCTACCCGATTGACGGCATTGTTTTTACTTTTGACAGTGCTGAATTTTCGCGTGCTCAAGGGCGCACTTCGCACCATTTTAAAGATGGTATTGCATATAAATTCGGCGACCCGCAGTTTAAAACAACACTTAAAAATATTGATTGGAACATCTCGAGAACAGGTCAGCTTACACCGATTGCTGAATTTAAAGCGGTTGAAATTGATAATACAAATGTTGAAAAAGCATCATTGCATAATATGACTTTTATCGAGGATTTGAAGCTGGAAATCGGCGATGAAATTCTAGTTTCAAAGCGAAATATGATTATTCCGCATGTTGAGAAAAACCTTTCGTGTGAGGGAAGAGAAGTTTATACCCTTGAATATCCTAAGAGCTGTCCTGTTTGCGGTGAAGATACTTATATCAATGAAACCAATCTTTCCGACCGTATTATAAAGGTGCTTTTCTGTAAAAATCCGTATTGTGCAGGCAGACAAATAAAGAAATTCACCCATTTTGTTTCAAAACAGGCGATGAATATTGACGGGCTTTCCGAGGCAACGCTTAAAAAATTTATCTCGCTTAAATTTATAACAAAGCTTATTGATATTTTCAGTATTTCCGATTACAGGGAAGAGATAATCTCGCTTGAAGGCTTTGGCGAGCGTTCATATGAAAACCTTGTTAATTCTATTGAAAATGCCAAAAATACAAAGCTTTCAAATTACCTTGTAGCTATGAATATTCCGCTTATCGGAAAGAATGCCGCAATAGTTATCAGCGAAAAATTCGGCGGTGATTTTGAAAAATTCTGTAATGCTGTTGATGAAAAATATGATTTTTCTTCTATCGAAGGCTTCGGCTCGATTATGAATGACGAAATTCATAAATGGTTTTCCGCTGAGGAGAACTACACTGAGTTTAAAGATATAGCGCAAATTCTCACATTTGAAGCTCAGGTAGTAAAAGAGATTGATGAGAGCAATATGTTTTTTGGTAAAACCGTTGTTATCACGGGTACATTCTCAGATTACACACGCGACGAGCTTGGAGCAAAACTTAAAGACCTCGGCGCAAAGGTTACAGGCTCGGTTTCAAAGAAAACCGATTTTCTGCTCTGCGGTGAAAATGCAGGAAGCAAGAAAGCGAAGGCAGAGGCAAACGGTGTCAGAATAATAGGTGAGAGCGAGCTTAAAACTATTTCTCAAATTTTTTAGTTAACTTGCACAATCGATAAAAATATTTTTAAGTAAATGTACGAAAATTAAAAAACAAATTGACTTTTAATATTTTTTAAGATATAATAAAATCACATTGATATGGAGGTATTCTTATGAAAATTTCAAAAAGAATTTTTAGTATGCTTCTTGCACTTGTTATGATGCTTTCATTAGCAGCTGTTTCTGCAAGTGCTGACAGCACTTTTCCGGCATACGATTCCAGTAAGCCTAATCTTGTAATCGGTACTGTTGAGTACACCGGCGGCGGTAATGTTACCGTTCCGATTTCTGTTGGTAACAACCCAGGTCTTTGGGGTGCTAATTTCCAGGTTGAATATGATTCTTCACTTACATTTGTAAGTGCTACTGCTGCTAATGCTTCTTTGTGGGACACTTTTTCAGCTACTGTTTCAAACAATGTTATCACAATCTTGTTTGACGGCGCAGATTTAGAAAAGAACTACACAGGCAACGGCGTATTATTAAACCTTACATTCACACCTACCGCTTATGAATTAGGTACTACTTATCCTGTAAGCTTTACTTATGTTGACAGACTCAGTATTATCAATGTCAGAG
>JBGVHY010000068.1:0-4329 GCA_045122755.1 Acutalibacteraceae bacterium
ATTGTCTATTTGTTTTGTATCTTATTGCCGCTTTAGTTACTCCGTGTTTTAAAGAATATTTAATTAAGGCTTGACGATACAGCATTGTTTGTGTTACAGTTTTCATGACGAATGGTTAATCCTCCTGTCTGTTTTGTCTCATCAACTTAACTGTAACACAGGATTTCCCATTCGTCATCTATTTTTTTCTTATTCTGTAACACATCTATTGTAATCCTACACATTCATTTTTTTCACCCCTGAACTATAATATTTTTAAAAAATAATAGTTGTGTTTTTAAAAAATATAAAGTATAATGTAGATTGATAAGTTATGCTAGTATTTCGTATGTTAGGGGAGCTTGTATTATGGAGATTAAATTAAACGGTAAAAGCTTGAAAATTAATGAAGGTTATGACGTAATCGTAGCCGGCGGCGGTCCTTCAGGTATTGCGGCTGCAGTTGCCGCTGCAAGAGAAGGCTCAAAAACTCTGCTTATTGAGCAGAGCGGTCAGCTCGGCGGTATGGCAATTACAGGACTTGTTCCTGCCTGGACACCTTATACCGACGGAATCAGAATTATCTACGGTGGCCTTTCAAAGCGCGTTTTCCTCGAAACCAAAGCGCAGATGCCGTTTATCCCTGAAGACAGACTTGATTGGGTGGCTATCGACTTTGAAGCGCTCAAAAAAGTATACGAAAACCTCGTAAGCGAATCAGGCGTGGAAGTCCTTTTTCACACCACAGTTTGCGACACTGTTATGAAAGACAAGCGTAATGTTGATGCACTTATAGTTGCGAATAAATCGGGTATCTCAGCTTACAAAGCTCCTGTTTACATAGACTGCACGGGCGATGCTGATATTTACGCATTTTCAGGCGGCGAGTTTGAAATCGGCGATAAAGGAGATGTTCAGCCGTCAACGATGTGCTTTATTCTTACAAACGTTGATGAAGAAGTTTATGAAGCAGGCCCGTCTCTTTACGGCGGCAACGCTGACAGTATGATTCATAAAATCATTGCAGACGGTAAATATAATATTCCTGATACTCACCTTTGCATAAGCAAAATCGGCCCTAAAACTTACGGTTTTAACGCAGGTCACGTTTGGGATGTTCATTCAACCGAGCCTCACGAAATCTCAAGCGCAATTTTTAAAGGCAGAGATTTAGCGCGCAGATACGCAGCGGCGCTTAAAGAATATCACCCTGCATTTAAGGATTCTTACCTTGTTCAGACCGCACCGACAATCGGCATACGCGAATCAAGAAGAATTGTCGGTGATTATACTTTTACAACAGATGATTATTTTTCGCGTCGTTCGTTCCCTGACGAAATTTGCCGAAACAATTACTTTATTGATATTCATAAATCGGCTAAGGAAAACGATGAATGGCATGAACATTCAGACAGCCGTTTTGAGCATTATAAACGCGGTGAATCTCACGGTGTTCCTTACCGTTGCCTTTGCCCGAAAGTGCTTGATAACGTGCTCGTTGCAGGAAGAACCATCTCTTCCGACCGAATTACTCAAGGCTCAATGAGAATTATGCCTTGTTGCCTTTGCGAAGGTGAAGCCGCAGGCATTGCAGCGGCTCTTGCAACTAAGATGGATAACGTTAATATCCATAATGTTGATGTAAAAGTTTTAAGAGAGATACTTAAAGCAAACGACGCATATCTTCCTGATTTAGAAGCCTAAAAATAAAAAATAATTAACGGAGAAAAGAATGAGCGATACTATTGCCGCTATATGTACGGCATCGGGCAAAGGCTCAATCGGTATTATCAGAATTTCGGGTGAAGAAGCACGCGAGATTGCCGATACGGTTTTTACCCCTAAAACCAAAAATAAGACAATTAAAAATTTAAAAGGCTATCAGGCGGCATTCGGTCATATCTACGATGAAAGCGGTATTATCGATGAATGCATCGCCCTGAATTTCATATCCCCTTATTCTTATACAGGCGAAGATACTGTTGAGCTTTCAATCCATGGCGGTGAAGCTGTATTAAAACAGGCTCTACGCGCTGTATATAACGCAGGCGCTCGCCCTGCCGAAGGTGGCGAGTTTACAAAGCGTGCATTTTTAAACGGCAAAATGTCGCTTAATGAGGCTGAGGCGGTAATGGATATGATTTCTGCCAGCTCATCAGCCGCCGCGCGTTCATCAGCCGCAATTCTTGACGGCGAAAGCGGTAAAAAAATCGAAGAAATCAAGAGTATTTTAGTTTATGCCTCGGCAATGGTTGCCGCTTTTACCGACTTCCCCGAAGAAGGTGAAGAGGAGATGGAAAGCGATAAATTTTTTGAAAAGCTAGAGAACGCCAAGCTTGAGCTTTCAAAATTAATGACCGACTATGACAAAGGCAAGATTATCAAAGACGGAGTTGAATGTGTTATAATCGGCAAGCCGAATGTTGGCAAATCAACGATTATGAACCTATTATCGCGTTTTGACCGCTCTATTGTAACCGCAGTTGCAGGTACAACGCGCGATATCGTTGAAGAAACAGTTGATATCGGCGGTGTTAACTTAAATCTTTGCGATACCGCAGGTATTCACAGCTCGGACGATTTGGTTGAAAAAATCGGTATTGACAGAGCGCTTGAGCGAATTAAAACCGCGGGGCTTGTTCTCGCCGTTGTTTCGGCAGAAAATCCGATTGACAGCGAGGATATCGAGCTTATAAAAAAAGCAGGTGAGACCCCTGTCATTATAATTGTAAATAAAACAGATATTAATGAAAATCCTGATATCGGCGACATTAAGACTTTTGGAGAAGTAGTTTTCTGTTCGGCGAAAAACGCCGAAGGAATTAACGAGCTTCGGGAGAAAATACTAGAAAAAATCGGCATTTTGCATATCGATCCATCGGCAAATTTAATTGCAAATGAGCGTCAATTTAACTGTATAAAAACCGCTTATGATGCACTAGATAATGCAATAGCCGACATAAACGGTGGTCAAACACTCGACGCGGTAGGCGTATTGATAGAAGATGCAATCGGCGCACTTTTGACCCTTACAGGCGAGAATGTCAGCGAAACGGTTGTGGCTGAAGTGTTTTCAAAATTCTGCGTAGGAAAATAAATAAGAGAGGAAACTTAAAAATGAGTGAGCAAGGAGTATTCCGCACTTGTGCTTTCGGCGGATTTAACAAAAAAGACGTGCTGAACTATTTTGAGCAGTTAAAATCCGAAGTAAGCGAAGAAAACAGCGAAATTTCAAAAGAAAATGAGAAACTTAAGGCTGAAATAGAGGAAAAATCCAAGAAAATTTCTGAGTTGCTCGAAAAAGTAGATTTATACAGCGACAAAGCTGCTGAGCTTGAACACAAGGTTTCAGAGCTTAGCGCAAGCAACGAGAAAAATGCAAATCTGGAGTCTGCTCTTTTTGAAGCGAACAAAGCGCTTGCTGAAAGCGAGGATTTCAAATCACGTTTTGAGGAATTATCACGCAAAATTCTTAAAATTAAGTCTGATTTTATTATGAAAGAGTCGGAATTTAAAAAGCTTGAGAGTAAATATAACGCACTGAAAGCGGAAATTCAGTTGTTGCCGTCGGCAGATGAGAATGCATTGAATGATGCTAAAATTGCCCTTGATAAAATAAACAACGCAATGGCTGAGACTCAGAGCCTTAACTATACTGTCAGCGCATTAAAGGTAAAGGTCGAGGAATAAATGGAATACTCTTTTAATACAAGCGAAATCAAGGAATATGCAAAAAAGCTCAAAGCCGGTGATCGCGTTTTGCTTTCAGGAACGGTTTATACCTCGCGTGATGCGGCGCACAAGCGCATTTTTGAATTGATGGAAAAGGGTGAAAAACTCCCGTATGAAATTGACGGCGCAAGCATTTATTATGCCGGACCTACCGAAACTCCGCCAAACCTTGCAATCGGGTCGTGCGGACCGACTACCTCGAGCAGAATGGATCCATATGCGCCGAAAATGCTGGATATGGGACTTTACTCGATGATTGGTAAAGGGCAACGCTCAAAAGAGGTTTGCGATGCTATCAACCGCAATGGTGCGGTGTATTTCTGTGCGGTAGGCGGTGCAGGTGCACTCGCCTGCAAATGCATAACCGAATGTGAAGTCATCGCATTTCATGACCTTGGTTGCGAATCGGTAAAACGTCTTACCTTCAAAAACTTCCCTCTCATCGTAGCAATCGACTGCCACGGCGGAAATTTATTTCACCATCATTAATAGCATTAATATAATTTATAACTGACCAAGCTTACAGCAACAATCTGTTATTGTAAGCTTTTTATCACCATCATTAAGTCAGGAGCCCTGACATGCATTCACCATCATTAAAAGCATTAATATAGATTT
>JBGVHY010000069.1:0-9343 GCA_045122755.1 Acutalibacteraceae bacterium
TGAACTTCGTTCCATTCCTCAGGAGTAGTTCTCCAAGTCGGCTCGTTCATAACTTCAAAAATGAGCTCATCGGGGTAATCCTTAAAACGCTCCCCTACCTGTTTCCAGATAGCAAACAGTTTTTCAGCGTTTTCACGCGGATTATCCATCGCTTCTCTGAAATGATGAACATTCAAAACAACTTCCAATCCGCATTCAAGAAAACGCTTAACAGTTTTCTCAACTTCCTCTGCAAATTTTTCATTAATTTTGTAACCGTTTTCATCATCAGTCCACAAAGACCATTTAACAGGTAAACGAATATGGTCAAATCCGAGCTCTGTTATAGTGTCATAGTACCAATCGGAAACAGGATTTATAAACTCTTTTGTAGTATCATAAATATTTTCAAAATGGTCGCCTATATTAATACCTTTTTTCATAACAACACCTGATTATTTAGCAACGATATTTACTAACTTTCCTTTAACATAAATTTCTTTAATAATGTTTTTGCCTTCGATAGCCGATTTGATTTTATCATCAGCTCTAGCAGCGGTTAATACTTCGTCCTGACCGCTTTCAGCAGAAACCATAAGCTTTGTTTTAACTTTACCGTTAATTTGAACAACAATTTCGATTGTATCATCTTTGCACTTATCCTCAGAATAAGTTGGCCACGAAGTCTGGTTAAGCATACCCTCAAAACCAGCCATCTCCCACAATTCTTCAGTGACGTGAGGTGCAAAAGGATTCAATAATGTAATGAATGTTTTAAACTCAGCTTTGTTAATAGTACCTTTTGCATAGATATCGTTAAGCAATGTCATCATAGCAGCAATAGCTGTATTGTATTTTAAGGTTTCAATATCATCAGAAACTTTTTTGATTGTCTTATGGAAAGCAGACTCAAGTTCAGCAGAGTAATTGTTGCCTTCAGTTAACATTTCAATCAAATTAAATGTTCTATCAATAAATCTCTTACAGCCCTTAACAGCATCCTTTGACCAAGGAGCGGCTTTCTCATAGTCACCCATAAAGAGTACATATGTACGAAGTACATCTGCACCGAATTCCTCAACAACATCATTAGGGTCAACTACATTGCCTTTTGATTTAGACATTTTTTCGCCGTCAGGTCCTAAAATAAGACCTTGAGCAGTACGTTTTGCATAAGGTTCTGAATAAGGCACTTCACCTAAATCATAAAGGAATTTATACCAGAATCTTGAGTAAATCAAGTGACGTGTAACGTGTTCCATACCGCCATTATACCAATCAACAGGCATCCAGTATTTAAGCTTTTCACTGTCAGCAAATCTTTCATCATTATTCGGGTCGATATAGCGCAAGAAATACCATGAAGAACCTGCCCACTGAGGCATTGTATCGGTCTCACGTTTAGCGTCAGTGCCGCATTTTGGACATTTGCAGTTAACATATGATTCAACCTTAGCAAGCGGGCTTTCGCCATCCTGACCCGGTTTAAACTCATCAACAACAGGAAGCTTAAGCGGTAATTCTTCATAAGGGACGGGAACCATTCCACATTTTTCACAATGAACAATCGGAATAGGTTCACCCCAGTATCTCTGACGATTGAATGCCCAGTCTTTCATCTTGTACTGAACACCTTTTTCGCCAATGCCCTTTTCTTTAAGGAACTCTGCCATTTTATCAATAGCTACATTCTTATCATCAATACCGTTTAAGAAATCAGAGTTAACCATTTCACCGCTTTCGGTGTAAGCTTCTTTAGAAATATCTCCGCCTTTGATAACTTCGATAATGTCAATACCGAATTTCTTGGCAAATTCATAGTCACGGCTGTCATGAGCAGGAACTGCCATAATTGCACCTGTACCATAACCCATCATTACATAATCAGAAATGTAAATAGGAATTTCTTTACCATTTACAGGGTTAATAGCAGTAAGACCATCAATCTTAACGCCTGTTTTATCTTTTACAAGCTGAGTTCGCTCAAACTCAGTCTTTTTAGCACATTCGTTTTTGTAATCATCAAGAGCTGCAAAATTTGCAATTTGAGCTTTGTATTTCTCAATAATAGGATGCTCAGGGGCGATAACCATAAATGTTACACCGAATAAAGTATCAGGTCTTGTGGTATAAATCTTGAGTTTTTCATCAACTTCTTTAATTGAAAACTCAACAAAAGCACCTGTTGATTTACCAATCCAATTTTCCTGTTGGAGTTTAATATTTGGAAGGTAATCAACCTCTTTGAGCCCTTCAAGAAGCTTATCAGCGTAATCGGTAATTCTCAAATACCAAACATCTTTTGATTTCTGTACGATCGAGCTGTGACAGATGTCGCATTTACCGCCCTGTGAGTCCTCGTTTGAAAGAACGACCTTACAGGAAGGGCAATAGTTAATTAAAGTCTTATCTCTGAAAGCAAGACCTTTCTCGAACATTTTGAGGAATATCCACTGTGTCCATTTATAGTAGTTTTCATCTGTTGTATCAATTGTTTTTGACCAGTCAAATGAAAATCCGACTTTCTTGAGCTGAGAAGTGAATTTTTCAATATTCTTATCTGTAACCTGTCTTGGGTGAATACCTGTTTTAATAGCATAGTTTTCTGTAGGCAAGCCGTAAGCATCAAATCCAAGTGGAAAAAGAACGTTATATCCCTGCAATCTTCTTTTACGGGACACAACCTCAAGACCTGAATAAGCCTTGATATGACCTACGTGCATACCTGCACCAGACGGATATGGAAACTCAACGAGTGAATAAAACTTAGGTAAAGTATAATCCTCTTTAGCCTCAAAAGTTTTGTTATTGTCCCATATTTTTTGCCATTTTTCTTCTGTCTTTTTAAAATCGTATTTCAACTGAAAAAACTCCTTTTATTCGCTTAATAATTCTGAAATATCAATTTCCTGTCCATCCTGCCAGAGCTTTTCAAGAGCATAAAACTCTCTTTCATCTCTGCCTAAAACGTGTATTACAACATCGCCGTAATCAAGCAAAATCCATCCGCTTGACTTACCTTCGATATGATTGGGCTCTATTCCTTTTTCGCTCATTTTTTCATCAACTTCATCAGCAAGTGTTCTTACCTGAGTTGAAGAAGAACCCGTTACGAAAATAAAATAATCACCCAGAATTGTAAGGTCATCAATTTTGAAAACCTTTATATCATAACCTTTTTTGCTGTCAAGAGCTTTGACAGCAATTTTTACTTTTTCAAAAGTATCCATTTAAACTCCTTTAATATATTTATTGTGCGGTTGCAGCCGCTGTTGTAGCCTCGCGGTCAAAGTTATCTAATGAACCATCATCAAGCCAATTCATATATCCATTATCATATGAACTGCCACGTTCTGCGTAATCAAGAATTTCGAGATCACCAGTTGTAAGTAATGTTTCATCATAAGGTCTGAAATATTCATTCAACATATCAACTGTTTCCTGTTTATGACATACCCAGCAAGAAAGTCCGCCGATAGTAGCAGTCTGTCCCGGAAGAGTCATAATCTCAACCTTATCAAGTGCAAGCTGATTAACGATCTTAGCATAACCAAGTGCTTTACCCAACGACAAATTAGTAGATACATCATCCATACAATTTGTTACAATTGAAGTAATTTCAGAGAATGAAATTGAAGTAAGCTGTTTAAGAATTGCAGCATAAACTGCACGCTGATTTTTAAGTCTTCCAATATCGCCCTGGTCAAATGATTTTCTGTGACGAAGAAGCGCTGTAGCCCACTGACCGTCAAGATGAACCTTACCTGCTTCAAAGCTTTTCTTAACTTCAGGTTTTCTTGAGTCATCAACTAATGTATAATCTCTATCAAGCTTAATATCAACGCCGCCCATAATATCTATAACCTTTTCAGTACCGCTTATAGTAACAGTAGCGTAATAGTCAATCGGGATGCCGAGCTTAGAGTTGATGCATCTAATCAAAGCTTTGATCTTCGATTCACCGTCACGAGGGTTGCCGTAAACTGCATTGATTTTGCCGCTCGGGACATCACCCACGTATGTGTCACGCGGAATCTGTAATATAGAAGCCTCATTATTAGCAGTATCATAACAAACCACCATAATGATATCAGTTAAATTCTCAGATAAGTCAACACCGCAAACCAAGAAGTAAGAAACGTTTGCATTCGGCGAAACCATAATATCTTCAAACTGTCCGACTTCTTCCTGCGAGTCAATATCATTATCCTTAAGGATTTCGGATTCAAGCAAAGCAGTTGCAGTAAAACTGATTGTTGAAATAACAAGCAAAATTGAGAGCATAATATTAGTAATAATAAGATGCTTTTTAGACTTTTTATTCTTTGCTTTATTCCCTATTGTTGATAAATCAAAAGACTTGTCCTTCGAGTGAGAATAAATCTCATTTCCCGAATCGGTTTTCTTAACCTGTTTGGTATTTTTTCTATTATATTTAACCTGCTTTTTTGTAGGCTTTTTTCTTAATTCATCAGATGACTTTTTGTATGCCATTATAATTTACATCCTTTCAGCAGCCATAAAGTTATATGCGTTAATTGTATCGATATGAACAGGCTTACCTCTTGAAACCAAATCATTTACAGATGATTTCAAACATTCAAAAACGGCTAAATCAAGATCAATATTGCTATACTCACGCAATTTTTCTACTCCTTCAAAATTGCGGTCAGCGGAAATAACATCAGCCAAATAAACGATTTTATCAAGCTTAGTCATACTTTCTCTGCCTGTAGTATGATATCTGACAGCATCAATAATTTCAGTATCATTAATGCCGAACTTATCCTGAATGAAAGCCGCACCTGCAATTGAATGCCAGAGCAACGGCACTTGTTTCTGCACGTTATCTAATATTATACCAAACTTTATAAATATTTGCAACATCTTTTCTTCAGAATCATTTTTACAAATATCATGAATCAAACCGCAAAAATAAGCTTTGTCCTTATCATATCCGTATTTTTCGGCAAGTTCCTTTGATTTTTCAGCGACATTCAGGCTATGCTGAAATCTGTGTTCGTTTAAATTTTCTCTAAGATAATCAATATATTTGGAATACATTTTAAGTCCCTACAAGTATAATTTGTTTTTTACAATATAATCATAAACTTTTATATCTAAAAATTCTTGAAAAGAGGTTCCTTTGTTTATTGCCTCTCTCACCTGTGTTGAAGAAAATGGCGGAATTTTCATTTCACAAATCAAGACATTTACACCTATTGAAACCAATTTATCTTTGTATTCGTTCATAGTGTGCATACTTTCGTCATCTCGTCTAAAAGCGAGAATTGAAGTCATACTGAAAATAACTTCAGGTTTTCTCCACTTAAGAAGCGACAAAAACATATCGGAGCCGCAAACCAAATAAAAGTCGTCAAATGGATAAATAGTTTTAAGTTCAGTAAGAGTATCAACTGTAAAGCTTATCTTATCTCTTCTGATTTCAATATCTGATACCTGCACATTTTCAATATCTCCAAACGCAAGATCACACATATTAAGTCTGTGTTCATCAGAAACCAGTGTATCATTTGACTTGTGAGGTGAATATTTGCTTGGAATAATCAAAATTTTATCAAAATCATAGTTCTTATTAAGCTGTTTTACAATTTCAATATGTCCCTTATGAACTGGGTTGAAAGCACCGCCATAAATAGCTATTTTCATAAAATCAACTCTTATTTTTTAGATTTTGGCAAAACTATTTTAGGATCTTTATCATTTCTTTTATAAAAAATCATCTTTCTGCCGACAACCTGAACCACATCACAATTCGCTTTCAGTGCAATATCATTAGCAATCTCCTTGGGTGTCAGAGGCGCATTTTCAAGAGAATTAATTTTAATTAACTCTCTTGCTTTTAGTGCGTCGACAACCTGAATAACAACAGTCTCTGTTACGCCGCTTTTACCAACCTGAAAAAGCGAGTCATAATTATTAGCAAGACCTCGAAGGTATGCTCTTTGTTTACTTGTTAGCATCTAAATACTCCTTTAATTTAACATTCAATTCTCTAAGTGCGTTCCCTCGGTGGCTTATCTTGTCCTTTTCCTCAGCAGTAAGTGATGCAAAGGATTTTTCACCAACATAGAAATACGGATCATAACCGAATCCACCGTCGCCCGAAGGCTCAAAACCGATTGATCCTTTACACTCGCCGTTACATTTTAAAGCATCACCATTAGGAAAAACAACTGAAATAGCGCAACAGAATTTAGCGGTTCTCTGCTCTTTAGAAATATCTTTCAAATTTTCAATCAAAAGTGCATTATTGCTTTTATCAGTTGCATTTACACCTGAATATCTTGCAGAATATACGCCCGGCGCACCGTCTAACGCATCAACACAGAGCCCTGAATCATCAGCGATTGCAGGCAATCCGCTATATTCACAAGCTGATTCAGCTTTCAACAATGCATTTTCAGCGAAAGTCTTCCCTGTTTCCTCGACATCAGGGATTGAAATTCCTAAATCTGCTTCAGTAACAGCCTCAATACCTAGTGGATTTAAAATTCGCTCAAGCTCAGCAATTTTTTTCTTGTTTTTACTTGCAATTATAAATCTCATTTTTTCTCCTCCGAGAAAAGTGCTGCTGCGAAATCTTCAGGAGAGAAATCTTGTAAATCATCAATCTGCTCACCTACACCGATTAATTTAACAGGAATACCAAGTTCCTGATTAATTGCAAGCACAACACCACCGCGAGCAGTTCCATCAAGCTTTGTAAGAATTATACCTGTAATTCCGGCAGCATTCTGAAATTCGCGAGCCTGGTTAACTGCATTCTGTCCGGTTGTAGCGTCGAGTACAAGTAAAACCTCAACATCCGACTCAGGTAACTCTCGATTGATAATTCTAGACATTTTTGAAAGCTCATCCATAAGATTTTTCTTATTATGAAGTCTGCCTGCGGTATCACATATGATTACGTCCGAACCTCTTGATTTTGCAGACTGGATTGTATCAAAAACAACTGCAGAAGGGTCAGCGCCTTCAGCGTGTTTTACAATTGGTACACCTGCTCTGTCAGCCCATATAGTAAGCTGTTCAGCTGCAGCTGCCCTGAAAGTATCAGCAGCGCCTAAAATAACTGATTTACCTTGTAATTTATACATATTTGCAATTTTACCAATAGATGTAGTTTTGCCGACACCGTTTACACCGATAACAAGAATCATAGAAGGCTTAGTTGTTGTCTTGATTGTATTATCATTGCTCATCAAATCGACGATAACCTGCTTTAACATATCGGTAATCAAATTTGGATCGGTAACACGCTCCGCTTTTACTCTGCTTCGAAGTTCATCACAGATAGCCGTGGCAGTATTTACGCCTGTATCGGCTAAAATAAGAGTTTCTTCGAGTTCATCAAAAAGTTCATCATCAATTTTGGTAAATGATGAAATAACAGAATTTACAGCACCTGTAAAGCTGTCTCTTGTCTTTTTGAGCCCCTGACTGATTTTACTGAATAACCCCATAGTATCTCCTTATAAAATTAATTTGCAACCTTAGTTTTCAATGTTTTTTCAATCTCAGAAACATTGATTGAAAGTAGCTTTGAAACACCTTTTTCCTGCATTGTAACACCGTAAAGCACATCGGCTTCTTCCATAGTACCGCGTCGATGAGTAATAACAATAAACTGGGTATTTTTACTCATTCTTCGTAAGTATGCGGCAACTTTGTCAACGTTAACCTCATCAAGAGCAGCCTCAACCTCATCGAGCAAGCAGAACGGAGGAGGATTTACTTTCATAATAGCAAAGTAAATTGAAACCGCGATAAGCGCTTTTTCGCCACCAGAAAGCTGTTCAATGATAGAAATATTTTTTCCTGGAGGCTGAGCGATAATTTCAATGCCTGATTCAAGAACATCATCAGGATTGGTAAGCTGTAATTTAGCAGTACCACCGCCGAAAAGCTCTTTAAATACATCTGTAAAGTTACTTGCAATTATAGTAAACTTATCAATAAACAGCTCTTTCATTTTATCGGTAAGTCCACTAATGATTTTACGTAATTCTGCAGATGATTTTTCAACATCGGTAATCTGAGCCAACATATACTCGTAACGTTCTGAAACTTCCTTGTATTCATCAATTGCAGAAACATTAACAGAGCCTAATGAACGAATCTTAGATTTGATTTCATTAAGACGTTTTGTAGCAGCGGTAATATCATCAATCGGAAATCCGATTTCTTCTGCCTGAGCTCTGGTGAGCTCATATTCCTCATAAAGCTTGGAAATAATATCCGAATACTGCTTCTCAAGTGTTTCTTTGCGTTCCGTAAGCCGTGCAAGCTCACCCGAAAGTTTTTCTTTATCAGAAGATTTTTCACGCTCAACATTGCGCGATTGATAGTTATTCTGCTCAATTTGATTACGTTTCTCGGTAAGACGTTTAATTTCATCTTCGCTCGACTCGTGCTTCATAATAAATCCGCTTGAAATCTGAGTTAAACGCTCGATTTCTTCTGTTTCGGAAACATTTTTCTTCTCAAGTTCGGAAATTTGTTCGTTAAGAGAAGCAATACGCCCTACTCTGTCGTTCTTAGTCTGGTTAATCTGCAATATTGAAGCCTGTAAATTGTCGATATCCTTATTAAAGCCGACAATTTCATATCTGATTGCAGAAATATTATCAGTAATCTCGGATTTAACATCAGAAAGCTTGTCTTTGCTTGAAAGAAGTAAATCAATTGATTTTTCGAGTTCTTCTTTCTCGTTTTCAAGTTTATCGAGTTTTTCTCTCTGTTCTTTGATTTTATCGTTAAATTCCTTGGTACGAGAATCCGACAAATCCTTTGATTTAATAAGATTTTCAAGATTTTGCTTATTAGTGTTATACTGTTCATCTAGAAGCTTTAATTCACCGCTTAATCTTATCTTATCCTCATTAGCTCGTTTTAACTCAAGCTCATTGTTTTCAAAAGATTTATTATACTCTTCCTGCTCAGAATTTAACTTATCTAACTCTTTTGTTAATTCTTTGATATCACTGTTAGTTTTATCAATTTTTGCTTTCAAATCATCAATTTGAGCGCCTCTGTTAAGAAGTCCTGCGTTTTTAGCGGTAGAGCCGCCTGTAAGCGAACCGCCGGCATTGACAACCTGACCGTCTAATGTAACGATTCTAAAACGATATGAAAACTTCTTAGCCATAATTACAGCTGTATCAATATCCTCACAAATAACGGTTCTGCCAAGTAAAGAGCTGATAATATCGCGATATTCCTTTTTAGTATCTACCAGCTTATCTGCATAATCAATAAAGCCGTTACAGTTCTCAACACCGTTTTCTTTTAATGAATATGGTCTGATAGAAGTAAGAGGTAAAAATGTAGCTCTGCCTGCATT
>JBGVHY010000070.1:0-3451 GCA_045122755.1 Acutalibacteraceae bacterium
TAGCATATTCATTTTTATTCTTGCCGAAAATGCTGCTGTTCATAATAAATGAAGTAGTGATACCGGTAATCAGATTAGCGCCTGATTTATTAAGAAAATAACTTTTTTTGCTGTCAATAAACATCTGTTCTAAAATCCTACAAGAGGTAGTTTTACCGTTTGTACCTGTAACAAGCACAACCTTAACCCCTTTTGAAACATCTTTTAAGATATCAGGCTTGATTTTAAGTGCCATTCTGCCAGGTAGAGTAGTGCCTCCTCTGCCTGTGATTTTAAGTATAAAAAATGTTAATCTACAAATAAGAATTGATAAAAAGGTTCTCACTTTTACACTCCCTGAACATTTAATTAATAGTATTTTACCGCATATTATCAATAAAGTCAAGAAAACAGTCCGCTAATATAGCGGACTGTTTTACTAATCCATAATTGCATTTGAAGAAGTTGATGAAGCGTTGCTGCTATCGTTGTTACCGTTAACGCCGCTATTATCAGTAACACCGCTGTTACCTAGCATATTATCCGAATTATCAGTTGCATTGCTCATATTTGTTTCGTTTGTAGTTACATCTGAATTATCATCGGTATCATTTGATGTTGAAGATTTGTCAATAATCTTACCTGTCATCGCATCAACTTTGTAAACGTATTCAGTACCGTCTTTTGTAAAATGCAATTTGTAGTAGTCACCGTTGTCATCGGTAATAAGGTCATTGACAGCAAATTCAACATCAGCAAGTGCTGCGCCGATATCGTCAACAACGGTCTGTTTAGCTTTATCAATGCCGATATAATCACCCTTACCGCAAGCGGCAAATGACATACACATAACAAAGCAAATAATTAATGATATAATTTTTTTCATAAAGAAAGCTCCTTTTTTATTTCTTACATCATAATTATTTGCCTATTTGTTTGATTTTATTCAATTTTTAATATTTTTTTACAACATTTCCTGCTGATTTGTAAATTGAATTTTCAGGAACTACGCCTCTAACAGATGAAAGCGGATAAACATTACTTCCACGACCGATTACAGTACCAGGATTCAAAACACTATTGCACCCTACCTCAACGTTGTCACCTAAAATTGCACCCATCTTTTTAAGACCTGTTTCGTATAAGGTCTCGCCGTCTTTTATAACAACAAGAGTTTTATCGGATTTTACATTAGATGTAATAGAACCCGCACCCATATGCGATTTATAACCTAAAACCGAGTCCCCTACATAATTATAATGAGGAACCTGAACATTATCAAAAATAATTACATTTTTAAGCTCAGTTGAATTACCAACTACGCAATTTTTACCGACAATTGCATTACCGCGTATAAATGCGCCCGGGCGAACCTCAGTACCTTCATCAATTATACAAGGTCCGAAAATGTTTGCAGTTTCATAAACCTTAACAGACTTATGAATATAAATATTATCAGCAGTAATATTAAAATCATCTTTATTTAAAGCTTTCTGTAACTGAAGAATGAACGAGCCTATCTCAGGTAAAACCTCATAAGGATAAATTTTCCCCTCAAAAATATCCTTTGCAATAGTTTTTGATGTATCGAGCAATTTTTCAATCTTTATCATTATAAAAATACCTTTCAAAAATTTTATTTTACTATTTATATTTTAACTCTTTTGTTGTATAATGTAAAGAGAAATTTTTAAAAGGAAACAAATTAATGGAAATACTTTCACCTGTAGGAAACAAATCCTCGCTTTACGCGGCGGTAAGAAGCGGTGCTGATGCTGTATATTTTGGAGTTGGCGAGTTTAATGCCCGCAGAAATGCCGAAAACTTTTCAAAGAATGACTTGAAAGAAATATCATCATATTGCCATATTCGCGGTGTAAAGGCATACCTAGCACTTAACACACTTGTTTCAGACGAAGAGATGAGCGAGGCAATAAGCATAGTAAAATCAGCTTGCGAAGCGGGTATTGATGCAATCATTATCAACGACTCAGGTCTTGCTGAAATTGTTAAAAAAGCTGCGCCGAATATGCCTCTTCACGCATCAACTCAGATGACTATTCACAATGTTGAAGGGGTAAAATACCTAAAAGAAAAAGGATATTCGCGAGTTGTGCTTGCACGTGAAAATTCAATGAAAGATATTAAAGAAATATCAGAATACGCAAATAAAAACGGTATTGAACTTGAGATTTTCGTTCAGGGCGCTCATTGTATGTGTGTTTCTGGGCAATGCCTACTCAGTGCTGTATTAGGTTCAAGAAGCGGTAACCGCGGGCTTTGTGCTCAGCCTTGCCGTTTGCCTTTTAAAGTAAAAAATGGCAAAGGTTATGATTTGAGCTTAAAAGATATGAATTTATTTGATTATTTTGATGAATTCAGAAGTCTAGGCATAGCATCACTCAAAATCGAAGGTAGAATGAAAACTGAGGAATATGTTGCAGCGGCAACATATTCGGCACTCTGTTACAAAGAAAATAGACCTGAAAAGCAACAAAGCCTTGAAATTTTGCAAAATGTATTTTCACGTTCAGGCTTTACGGACGGATATCTTAAAGAGCAGGTTGATAAAAATATGTTCGGCATTCGTTCAGAGCAGGATATAGAAAAGTCAAAGCAAATCAAAAACTCTATTCACGAAATTTACCGACGTGAAAGACAGAGTGTAAAAATTGATATGTCAGCCGTCCTTAAAGCAGGTAGAAATTCTTCACTAACTGTAACTGACGGTGTAAATTCCGTCACGGTTACCGATGAAATACCTGAAAAGGCTTCAAGCAAGCCTGCAAATCGCGAAGATATTGCTTTAAAACTAACTAAAACAGGTTCAACCCCTTATGTTGTTGAAAACATCGATATACATCTTGAAGATAATCTCTTTATAAGCGGAAAAGTGCTTTCATCGCTTAAGCAAAAATCTCTTGATGAGTTAACTGCAATACGCGGAAAAATTGCCCCTGTTCCCTTTTATAACGAAAAAAGCGAACAAAAATATGAAACATTTGATGTCAAGCCTGAAATATTTATCAGCGTTCACAATTTGGAACAACTGCCGAAAAACCCTCTCGGTGATGTTGTTTTTGTACCGTTTTCAAGCGATATAAACAAAGTTTCTGAGCTTATCGAAAAAGGCTTTAATATAGGCATAAAAACGCCTGTTTTCTTCAAGAATTTATCTGATGAAAAGCTGCAAAAATTTGCAGAAATCGGCGTTGAACACGCATTAATGCAGAATATAAGCGCTTACAATAAATTAAAAAAGCAAGGGTTTATTATAACCGCTGCTCCTTCATTAAACATTTTCAATTCTTACAGCCTGCAATGTTGCCCTGCTGATTATTGCACTCTTTCTGTTGAACTTTCCGAATCTCAAATCAAAAGTCTAAATTCCGAAAAACCAAAAGGCATTTTGGCATATGGCAAACTGCCGCTGATGATTTTAAGAAATTGTCCGATTAAAGCAAATGTCGGT
>JBGVHY010000071.1:0-5018 GCA_045122755.1 Acutalibacteraceae bacterium
TCAAGCTCAAGTCTTTTTGAAATACCTTTTGCGACGCAATCAAGCGGGTCGGTTGCAATGTTAACAGGCATTGCAGTAGCACGTGAAATAAGCAAGTCAATACCCGGAAGTAAAGCACCGCCGCCTGTGAGTGTAATTCCTTTATCAATAATATCAGCAGCAAGCTCCGGAGGAGTTGATTCAAGAGTCTGCTTAATAGCTTCAACAATTCTACTTAAAGGCTCGAAGAGCGCATCGCGGATTTCTTTAGCAGTAACATTAATATTTTTAGGAAGACCATCAATAAGGTTTCTGCCCTTGATCTCCATAGTTGCGGTTTCTTCACCCTCAAATTCACAAGCTGAACCGATAGAAAGCTTTATATCCTCAGCTGTGCGTTCACCGATAAGAAGGTTATGACGCTTTCTTATGTAGGAAATAATAGCTTCATCAAAGTCGTCGCCAGCTGTCTTAATTGTATTTGAAGTAACGATATCGCCAAGTGAAATTACTGCAACTTCACTCGTACCGCCGCCGATATCAACAACCATACTGCCGACTGAATCGAATACAGGAAGTCCTGCACCGAGTGCAGCGGCCATAGATTCTTCGATAAGATCAACCATTTTAGCGCCTGCCTGTCTAGCAGCGTCGGTAACCGCTTTGCTTTCAACCTCAGTTACGCCTGACGGCACACAAATAACAACTCTTACACGTGAAACGAAAGAACCGTGCATAGCATCTTTAAAAAATCTTTTAAGCATAGCTGCGGTAACATCATAGTCAGCAATAACACCATTTTTAAGAGGTCTTACAGCAACAATAGAACCCGGAGTTCTGCCTATCATTTCTCTAGCTTCCTTACCTACAGCTTTTACCTCACCGTTTTTAACATCAACAGCGACAACCGATGGCTCACGCATAATAATACCTTTAGTTTTAACACAAACTAAAGTATTTGCAGTACCAAGGTCAACGCCGATATCTCTACTGAAAAAGTTCACTAGTATTTCTCCTTTATATTAAAAGTAATATATTTACCCAATTAATCTATTCTATTATAACAATAAAATACAAATTAAACAACCTTTATTTTAATATTTTTTAATTTTTTTTGCAAAATAATATTGTTAATTACTTTTTTAAAAATTTAGGAGTGAAAAAAATGAAAATTTCTTCTGATATTAACGAAAATTTAAAAAGAGTTAAAGAAATATTGCCTGTAAAAAAGAGCTTTGATATTATTGCGAGAGAGATTATAGTAGATAAAAAGAAAGCATTTATTCTCTTTGTAGACGGCTTTGTTAAAGATACCATAATGGTGCATATTCTGAAAGAACTGCAGAAAGTTGATGATGCCGATACAGATACTTCTAATAAGATTTATTTACAGAACATCCCTTATATTGAAGTAAAAATCGAATATGATTTTGATAAAACCATTACTGAGGTTTTATCAGGGCAGCTTGCTCTTTTCATCGACGGAAACGACTCGGTTGTAATGATAGATACGCGTGAATATCCGGCGCGTGAGCCTTCTGAGTCGCATATCGAAAAAACAACAAGGGGAGCAAGAGATGATTTTGTTGAAACAGTAATTTTTAACACAGCACTTATCAGACGCCGAATTCGTGATCCTCATCTTGTTTTTGAAGGAATAAAGGTTGGCAGTATTTCAAAGACTGATGTTGCTGTAGGATATCTCGAAGATAAAGTAGATAAAAAACTTTTGAAAAAAGTCATTTCAAAGCTCAATGATATTGATATTCATGCATTGACGATGGGCGAAAAAAGCCTTGAAGAAATATTGATTAAGAAAAAATGGTATAATCCAATGCCGCTATTTAGAGTTTCTGAGCGTCCTGAAACTGTTGCGGCACATTTGATGGAAGGTCATATAGTGTTACTTGTAGACACTTCTCCAACTGCATTGATTGTCCCTACAACGCTTCTTTATTTCACACAGTATGTTGAAGATTATTATCAGACACCGTTATCAGGAACATTTACAAGGCTTGTAAGAATGCTTTCAATTCCTGTTGCACAGCTGTTAGTTCCGCTGTTTATGCTGATTGTGCAGTATCCGATGCACGACTGGAATATCGCCAAATTTCTTGTTCCTGAACAAACAGGGGAGATATCTGTGTTTGTTCAGATACTATTTATTGAATTTTGGCTTGAAATACTGCGGCTTTCATCGCTTCATACACCTGCCAATATGGAGTCGGCTTTTTCGATAATAGGTGGATTGATTTTGGGTGATTTTGCAATCTCAATGAATCTTTTGATTGCAGATACTATTTTGTTTACCGTCGCTTCCTCACTTTGCAATTATTGTATACCGAATCCCGAGCTTAAGAATGCTGTCAAAATTTTCAGATGGTTTTTGATTGTAACTACTGGATTGTTCGGTATATGGGGATTTGTGATAGGACTTTTAATTGAGATTCTGATAGTTGCTACAACCAAAACATTTGACGAGCAGCACCCGTATCTTTGGCCAATTATTCCGTTCAATTTTACCGCTTTAAAGCATTTTTTAATAAGATATCCGCTTGCAAAATTTGAGAATAAGAAAAAATAAATCGGCTTAAACATTATGTTTAAGCCGATTTATTTTACACAATTTCTATTACGCTTCTATCGGTTACTATAATCGGATAATCTTTTATTGGGAGGTCGGTGTAACTTTCAAATCCGTTACAATAAACTACATTTTCTTTTTCTATTGAAAACACTTCACCAGAATACATATCTATAATAACAGGATTATCCAAGTGATCAAGTGTACTTAATACAAGTTTATATGAGTATTCAAATGGCTTTCCGATTTCTGTAGGCATATAGTATGAATAAATCGGTGTTCCGTTCTTTTCAAAAGTCATATTTATCGGAGATAGAAACTCTAACGTTGTCGGTGAATTTACATTTACGTCCATATAATAGTCAGACGGTTTTAAATCTCCATTAAAAATTGCAGATAAATGCGAAATTGTTTCATAGGATTTTTTTGGAGTGTATGTAATTCCGTTTAAAATACCGTGAGCGGCAGGCTTTTTTATTACTTCAACTGCTTTTTCATATGGCTTTTCCCACATATCCGCTATCTGGAAGAAAGAACTTAATTTCAATCCATTGAATACATCAAGAAAATAACGTCGTAACTGCCAAACTGCTTGTGGACGTTCGTCGTCGCAGCCGTCTTTTGCAAGCCAATGTCCTTCGTATGCCCATGATGGATATCCGCCTTCACCTTGCCAAAATTCAACGTCATGCAATCCTTTTTCATCAAACATTTTTCTTATTTTATATATAATAGAAGAATATCTGTATTCCGGAACTGTTGTATAAGCATGGATAGCAAAGAAATCTAAATATTTTTTATCCACTTCGCTCAAAAAATCTCTCATAAATGATATTTTATATGCATTTGAAATATTTCCGCCAATTTTAGCATTAGGATTCACTTCTCGAATAACCTTAGCAGTTAATTTTACAAATTTTGCATATTCTTTTCCGTTGGGCTGTTCTGGATACCAGAAATGTCCAATATCAGATTCGTTCCAAATTTCATAATGCGAAACTTTATCTTTATATCTGATTGCAATTTCTTTGACAAAGTTTTTCCAAGCAATCAAAGTCTCTTCACCGTAATAAATCGGAACACAGCCAACACCGGTAGGGTTAGGAATGTCTTTCATATATACAGGATTTCCGTATCCGACATTTAGCCATGGTTTGATGCCTCTGCTTAAAAGGTTATCTACGATTGAATCAAGCCAAGTGAAATCATAAATACCTTTTTCTTTTTCGCATCTAGCCCAGCCTGTTTGACATCGTGCATATTTAACACCTGTTTTAGCAAGTAAGTCATAACATTTGTCAGGGTTTATCAATTCACGATCAATACATTCAAAACCAATACTGATATATGAATCGTTGATTTCATCAGATTTGTACGTTTTGAGCATTCCAATTTTTTTCATAATTTATGCCTCCGTTGTATAAATGTATTTTTATTATAGTACATAATTGTCAAAACACAATGTTAAATTCAATCTTGTTTAAATAATTCACGCATTTAAATTGCTTAAAAATAAAAAAGCCTTACTGTTATATCAGTAAGGCTAAAAACTATCAATTTAGTTTTAACTTATTTAGATGCTTCTTCGATAGCAACTGCAACTGCAACAGTAGCACCAACCATTGGGTTGTTACCCATACCGATAAGTCCCATCATTTCAACGTGAGCCGGAACTGATGAAGAACCTGCGAACTGAGCGTCTGAGTGCATACGACCCATAGTATCTGTCATACCATAAGAAGATGGACCTGCAGCCATGTTATCAGGATGGAGAGTACGACCTGTACCGCCACCTGAAGCAACTGAGAAGTATTTAACGCCGTTTTCGTTACACCATTTTTTGTATGTGCCTGCAACTGGGTGCTGGAAACGGGTTGGGTTGGTTGAGTTACCTGTGATAGATACACCAACGTTTTCAAGTTTCATTATAGCAACGCCTTCCGGTACATTATCAGCACCGTAGCATCTTACGTCAGCACGCGGACCGTCTGAGTAAGCTGTTTCAGAAACAACTTTAACTTCTTCAGTATATGGATCAAACTCGGTTTTGCAGTATGTGAAACCGTTGATTCTTGAGATAATGAAAGCAGCATCCTTACCAAGACCGTTAAGGATTACTCTCAAAGGTTTAACTCTAACCTTGTTAGCGTTAAGAGCAATTTTGATAGCACCTTCAGCAGCTGCAAATGACTCGTGACCTGCCAAGAAGCAGAAGCACTCTGTTTCTTCTGAGAGAAGCATTGAACCGAGGTTACCGTGGCCGAGACCAACCTTACGGTTTTCAGCAACAGAGCCAGGGATACAGAATGACTGTAAACCGATACCGATTGCAGCAGCAGCATCAGCAGCTTTTGTGCAGCCTTTTTTGATAGCGATTGCTGCACCTACAGTATATGCCCATACAGCGTTTTCAAAGCAGATAGGCTGTGTTTCTCTAACGATTTTATCGCAGTCA
>JBGVHY010000072.1:0-8502 GCA_045122755.1 Acutalibacteraceae bacterium
ACCCAGGGAGCCCTAAAATGCAGTTACTCGGTGTTTATGATGAATATCTTGTAGAACCGCTTGCGCAAGTGCTTATCAACCTTGGTGTAAAACGTGGTATGGTAGTTTACGGTCAGGATAAGCTTGATGAAATTTCAATGAGTGCACCGACTACTGTCTGTGAATTTAAGGACGGTTGGTTTAAGTCTTATATCATTACTCCGGAGAATTTCGGCTTTGAGCGTTGCGAAAAGGCTGACCTTGTAGGTGGCACACCCGAAGAGAATGCTAAGATTGCTATTTCAATTTTAAAAGGCGAAAAAGGGCATAAACGCAATGCTGTTTTGATGAATGCAGGCGCCTCGCTTTATATCGGCGGTAAGGCTGAAACTTTGAAAGACGGTATTGCTCTGGCGGCTGAAATTATTGACTCAGGCAAGGCGCTTGAAACACTTGAAAACTTTATAAAAGCAAGTAATTCGGAGGAAAATATATGACAATACTCGATACAATTGCCGATTATGCAAAAGAACGTGTGCAAGCAGCTAAATCAAGTGTGTCGCTTGATGAGATAAAGAAAAAAGCTTATGCGTTGCCAAAAGGCGATTTTTCTTTTGAAAAAGTGCTTAAAGGTAAAGATATTTCATTTATTTGCGAGTGCAAAAAAGCCTCCCCTTCAAAGGGATTGATTGCACCGCAGTTTGATTATCTGAGTATTGCAAAAGAATATGAGTCAGCGGGTGCTGATTGCATCTCCGTGCTTACTGAACCAAAATGGTTTTTAGGTAGTGATAAATATCTTTGTGAGATTGCAAGCGAAGTTAAAACTCCTTGTATCAGAAAAGATTTTGTTGTAGATGAATATATGATTTATGAGGCAAAATTGCTAGGTGCGTCAGCGGTATTGCTTATTTGCTCGATTCTTACTGAAAATCAGCTAAAAGAGTATCTAAGTATCTGCGATGAACTCGGACTTTCCGCTTTAATTGAGGCACACGATGAAAATGAGGTGCAAACTGCACTTAAAATAGGTGCGAGAGTGATCGGCGTCAACAACCGAAATCTTAAGGATTTTTCTGTTGATACTGAAAACAGCAGAAAACTTCGAGAAATGATACCGAATAGCGTGATTTTTGTATCCGAAAGCGGAGTAAAAGACTCTGAAGATATTAAAAAACTGCGCGAAATCGGCGCTGATGCGGTGCTTATCGGTGAAACATTGATGAGAGTAGAGGACAAAAAAGGAAAACTTGCCGAATTACGAGGTACAGTATGACAAAAATAAAGCTTTGCGGTCTTACAAGACCTTGCGACATAGATGCTGCCAATAAATTAACTCCTGAGTTTATCGGATTCGTCTTTGCAAAAGGCAGTCGACGCTATATTTCACCTGAAAATGCGGCAAAACTCAAAAAACAGCTCAATTGTAATATAAAAACTGTCGGAGTTTTTGTAAATGAAGACATAAAAACTATTGCAAAACTTCTGAATGAGTGTATAATTGATATAGCTCAGCTTCACGGAAGTGAAGATGAAGAGTATATTGAGAATTTGCGTAAACTTTGCGATATACCGATAATTAAGGCTTTTTGCATTGATACGGCAGAAGATGTTAAAAAAGCTGAAAAAAGCTCAGCTGATTACATTTTGCTTGATTCGGGTGTTGGCGGTACTGGAACTGCATTTGATTGGAATTTGATAAAAAATATCAAAATTTCTTATTTTTTAGCCGGTGGACTTGATACTGAAAATGTAAGCAGTGCAGTAAAAACGCTTAAACCTTTTGCGGTAGATGTAAGCTCAGGAATTGAAACCGATGGGCTTAAGGATGAGATGAAAATGGCGGAATTTGTAGCAAAAGTCAGAAAGGAAGAAGTACAATGACAAATCAGAACGGTCGATTTGGCATTCATGGCGGACAGTATATCCCTGAAACGCTGATGAATGCTGTTATTGAGCTTGAAAAAGCTTACAATCATTATAAAAACGACCCTGAATTTAATCGTGAGTTATCAGAATTGTTTAATGAATATGCAGGCAGACCATCAAGACTTTATTATGCCGAAAAAATGACTAAAAGCCTCGGCGGTGCAAAGATATATTTAAAGCGTGAGGATTTAAACCATACAGGCGCTCATAAGATTAACAATGTTCTCGGTCAGGCTTTGCTCGCTAAAAAGATGGGCAAAACAAGACTTATTGCGGAAACAGGTGCAGGTCAGCACGGTGTTGCTACCGCAACCGCTGCGGCGCTTATGGGTATGGAATGTGTGGTTTTTATGGGAGAAGAAGATACCATCCGTCAGGCACTTAATGTTTATCGTATGCGTTTGCTCGGTGCTGAGGTTATTCCTGTTAAATCCGGTACAGCTACTCTTAAAGATGCGGTATCAGAGGCAATGCGCGAATGGACTTCACGCATTGATGATACACATTATTGTCTGGGTTCTGTTATGGGACCTCATCCTTTTCCGACAATCGTTCGTGATTTTCAGGCGGTTATCTCTAAAGAGATTAAAGAACAGATACTCGAAAAAGAAGGCAAATTGCCTGATGCGGTTATCGCTTGCGTAGGCGGTGGCTCAAATGCTATCGGAAGCTTTTATAATTTTATTGATGATAAAGATGTGCGCCTTATCGGTTGTGAGGCAGCGGGCAGAGGTATTGATACTATGGAAACCGCTGCTACTGTTAATACAGGCAGTATCGGTATTTTTCATGGAATGAAATCCTACTTCTGTCAGGACGAGTACGGTCAAATTGCACCTGTTTATTCTATTTCGGCAGGCCTTGATTATCCGGGTGTAGGTCCTGAACACGCATATTTGCACGATATCGGCAGAGCAGAGTATGTACCGGTAACAGATGAAGAAGCTGTTTGTGCTTTTGAATATCTCGCTAAAACCGAAGGTATTATTCCTGCTATCGAGTCGTCTCACGCAGTGGCACATGCGCTTAAAATCGCACCGACAATGGATAAGGATAAAATTGTTGTAATTACAATTTCGGGCAGAGGCGATAAAGACTGTGCCGCGATTGCCCGTTACAGAGGGGAGGATATCCATGAGTAAAATAAATAAAGCATTCCAAAACGGAAAAGCTTTTATCGCTTTTATAACCTGTGGTGACCCTGACCTTGAAACTACCGCCGCCGCTGTAAAAGCAGCTGTAGAAAACGGTGCTGACCTTATCGAGCTTGGTATTCCATTTTCCGACCCTACAGCAGAAGGGCCTGTTATTCAAGGTGCAAATCTTCGTGCATTAAAAGGCGGAATTACTACAGATAAAATCTTTGACTTTGTGCGCGAATTACGCAAGGGTGTAAAGGTGCCGATGGTGTTTATGACCTATGCAAATGTAGTATTTTCTTACGGTATTGAGCGCTTTGTATCTACTTGCAAAGAGGTAGAAATCGACGGGCTTATTCTTCCTGACTTACCTTTTGAGGAAAAAGACGAATTTCAGCCGCTTTGTCGTAAATACGGTATCGACCTGATTTCGCTAATTGCGCCTACTTCGGAAAATCGTATTGCGATGATTGCAAAACAAGCCGAGGGCTTTATTTACATAGTTTCAAGCCTTGGTGTAACAGGTACTCGAAGCGAGATAAAAACCGATCTTGCCGCTATTGTAGATGTAGTAAGACAGAATACAGATGTCCCTTGTGCCATAGGGTTCGGTATTTCAACGCCTGAACAGGCACAGAAAATGGCAGGTATATCTGACGGAGCTATCGTAGGCTCGGCAATTATCAAATTACTTGAAAGATACGGTAAAGATGCTCCGAAATATATCGGTGAATATGTAAAATCAATGACAGAAAATTTATAAATTATACAAGGCTAAACCCTCAGCGTAATTGCTGAGGGTTTTAAGTTACAAATTTTATATAAATAATATACCAAAACAGCGCGGATTTTACTAAATGAAACATTTTTATTGACTAATTGCTATTGTGGAAAACCGTGAATAGATATAAAATGCTAATATGATAGTAAATGGAGGAAAATTATATGAAAAAGGTTATTTCAATTGTGTTATCGGTTCTGTTGATTGTTTCATTCGCAAGCATTGCAATAAATGCTTCGGCTGAATCAGCTGAAATTACCTTACAGGTAAAAAACAAAGCTGAATACACAAAAACAAGAGATATCGGGAATGACGATACAAAAGAGGATATTTCGCTTATCCTTGTTATCGGTCAGTGTGAAAATGATGAGGCAAATTCGGGCAAAAGCGGTGTTACAATAAATTCCGCTTCCGCTTATTATGATGCTTATAAATCAATGCATGAAGCTCTTATGAATGATTTACCGCTTGATTTCGGCTCAATAGCAGTGGTAAGATCGGACAGCAAAGGTGATACTGCGGCTGATTCAATGTATTTTACTGTTGCAAGAGAAGCTCAGTACAAACTTTGTAGCGATATTGATAACCTCTGTATGGCTTCAAGAATTTTTGAAACCTGTGACAGAAACGAAGATATGCAGAATACCGATAACGGATCTGACGGTATTCATGCGCTCCAGAAAACATATAACCGTATAGGTTCTGACGCCGCGGAAAATATTCTTAAATTCATCGGCGAAACATCGGGTGATAAGTTTACTACTGTTTCTCTTTTTGACCAAGGCGGTGCTGTAGTAGAAAATTCAATCAAAATGGTGAACTTATTGAAGGCGGAAATGTTTTTGTATCTAAGCAAAAACTTATTGCCGCAGTTGACACACTTGGTACGACTAATGGCGTAAGCTTTGTCGATAACAGTGATGTCATCGATGACTTTGGTACAATTTACTCAACTGCCTTTACAAGCTATGATGCAGTTGTGGTTAACTGTGAAATCGAAAGTGATGTTGAAGTTGATGAGGAAATTGTCACCTCATCTGCACCTCTGACCACGATCAAAACAACAGCTAGAACAACTGCTAAAGAATCCGCTTCAACCGCTCCGATTGAAGACGAATATAAATGTGTAACAATTGCAGATTTTGAAGACGGAAGCACAGGTAGTTATGTTGCTTCAACATGGAATAGTAAAATTTCTGTTACAAATGATGCTTCGTTTGTTAATGGCGGCTCTTATGCTCTTAAAGCAGTAAGTCAGCCTTATGCAAGTGCCAACAGCGCTATACCATTCGTCACCTTGAGCTTAAATGAATCATTGTTGAAAGATTCGTATGGCTTTAGATTTTTTATAAAAGGCGATGAAGATGTTTATAAGGGTGTGAATTTAAATTACACTGTAACTGTTGACAGTGTTAATGAAAAATATATGACTCAAACAGGTGTATCGTTTGGTAATGTTCTCAACGGCAGTTGGGTTACAGTTAAATGGGGCGAGGTTGACTCGACAGGACTAAAATGGTATCATAACGGCAGCAGCAGTTGGGAAAACAGCGTTCAGTCGCGCGAATTTATGGCGTCTTTATCATCGTTAACAGTTAACATTACTACTTCTGTAACAGCGAATAACGGAACACAGACATTCTACATTGATGATGTTCAGATGCTTTACGCTTCTGATGCTGAAATTTCAACTTCTGTAACTGAACCCGAAGAGGAAACAAGTTCAATATCAACAGCTAAAACAACGACAACTTCGACTACAACAAGCACAACTTCGATAATCACTACAACTTCTGCCTCTAGCTCAGAAGAATCCGAGTATAAAACAATGTATGACTGGGAAACGGATACAACCGGTGCTTCTGTTGTGAAATTATACGGTTACAAAAAAACTACTATGTCACTGGTAACAGCAACTGACCACAGTACTTACAAGAATTTTGTAGCGGCTACTTTAGTGCCTGAATCAACTCAAGCCTTGCTTGTTAAAGGCGGATATACTCCGAATACAATTGAAAACAAGGATTACATATCTGTTGAAATGACTGATGATTTCAAGCAGAACGGTGCAGCACTTAGAATTGCTTTTCGTGCAGGTAGATATAAAGCAGGGTCTAACCTTATATTCGCAGGCGTTACTGTAAACGGAGTGGCTTACTTTGAAGAAATAACTGAGACGAATTATTCTTATGTTTGGTACAATCCTGTTGGAAAAACTTATACAACTGCAGATGGTACCGCAAGTATTACAATCACTGATGAAAACTTAACATCAATTGAAGCCTTCAATGTTACTAATGTAAACGAATATGACTATGAATGTGCTACTATTGATGATATTCAGTATAAAGTAGCGGTAACCGATTCTGAAGACAGTTTAATAACAGATGCCTTATCAACTGCTGACGGTGTTTCTATCCGTCTTAACAATGTAAACGGTATGCGCTTCTATACAACTGTTGACACAGAAAAGCTGGCAGAACTCGTTGGTGAAAATGCTTATGAAATCGGTACTTTAATCGGTCCTAATGATAAAATCGGCGATGAACTTACTGCAGATGACCTTGGAAGCAATGCAGTTGCAGTTGTTTATGACCATACAAAATGTGCTTTTTGGGAAGGTAATCAATTTGTTGGTTCAATTGTTTCTCTTAAAGAAAAAAACTACGCTCGTGATTTCGCAGCACGCGGATATGTAAAAGTAGGTGATACTTATTACTACTCTGAAACTACTTCAATACGTAATATGGCAGATATCGCAGATGCTTATATCGCGGATGAGAATAGCGGTTACTCCGGTTTAACTGAAGCGGTTAAAGAAGTCGTTGATGCTTGGGCTAAGGCTAATGATTCCGAATAAATATTATAATAAATGTAGAAATCAGTCTTTATGGCTGATTTCTACATTTTTTAGTTTTGTTCATTGTATTTATAAAGAAAATATGATATGATATATAAGAAATATTGATTTAAGGAGAGCAAAAATGCCCTTTTTACCAATAACTAAAGAAGAAGTGCTTGACCGAGGTTGGTATTATGCAGATTTCGTTCTTGTAACAGGTGATTCATATGTAGACCATCCGTCATTTGGTACTGCGATTATTTCGCGTGTTCTTGAAAGTGCGGGTTATCGTGTTTGCATTTTACCGCAACCGCACAGTGATGAAGATTACAATCGCTTCGGCAAACCGCGTTACGGCTTTTTAGTCAACGGCGGTAATATCGACTCAATGGTTGCTCATTACACCGCTGCTAAAAAACGCAGAAGCGATGATGCATACACTGCAGGAGGACACTCAGGCGCTCGTCCCGACCGAGCAGTTATCGTTTACTGTAAAAATATCCGACGTATTTTTGGTGATGTTCCGATTGCGATTGGCGGTCTTGAGGCATCACTTCGACGTTTTGCGCATTATGATTACTGGGATGATAAAGTCCGTCCGTCTGTCTTGCTTGATTCTGGTGCTGATTTGCTTATGTACGGAATGGGTGAGAAGCACATTGTTGAGATTGCCGCCCGATTGAAAAAAGGAGAGAGTATTCACAATCTTACTGATATCAAGGGTACTTGTTATGCGGTTAAGACAAGCGAGTACAAGCCTATGCCTGTAAAAGAATGCCCGTCTTTCGAGGTGGTTAGTGAACCTACAGACGAAGGCAAAAAGCAGTATGCAAAATCCTGCCGTATTCAGCAGGAAGAGCACGATGCAGTTCGCGGTAAAACTGTAATTCAGCGTCACGGCGATATGATTGTTGTTCAAAATCCGCCTATGCCGCCGCTTTCAACCGAGGAAATGGATGAGGTATATTCGTTGCCTTTTATGAGGGATTACCACCCATCATACGATGCTTTAGGCGGTGTTCCCGGGATTGAAGAGGTTAAGTTTTCTATTATTCACAATCGCGGTTGCTACGGCGCGTGTAATTTCTGTTCTTTGGCTTATCATCAGGGTAGACAGATTTCTACAAGAAGTCACGATTCTGTCATCGAAGAAGCAAAAACAATTACTGATATGCCTGATTTTAAAGGATATATCCACGATGTCGGAGGTCCTACCGCGAATTTCAGAGCGCCTTCCTGCGATGCACAGTTAAAACGCGGTGTTTGTCCTGATAAAAAATGTCTTGCGCCGTCGGTTTGCAAAGCGGTAAAGGTCGACCATAGCGATTACTTGAGTCTGCTTAGAAAACTTCGCAAACTGCCCAAAATTAAAAAAGTATTTATTCGTTCAGGCATTCGCTTTGATTATCTTATTGAAGACGAAAACGAGGCGTTTTTCAAAGAGCTTGTTGAGCATCATATAAGCGGTCAGCTTAAAGTTGCGCCCGAGCATTGCTCGACGAATGTATTAAAAAGAATGGGAAAACCGCCTGTATCAGTTTATAACCGCTTTAAAAAGCGTTTTTATGAACTCACACAGAGCGCAGGGAAGAAACAATATTTAGTCCCTTATCTTATGTCATCGCATCCGGGTAGCACTATAAACGATGCAATTGAACTTTCACTTTTCTTAAAAAAAGAAGGACTTCATCCCGAACAGGTACAGGACTTTTATCCGACGCCATCGACAATTTCGACCTGTATGTATTATACGGGCGTTGATCCGCGAACGATGAAAAGTGTGTATGTACCAAAGAATCCGCACGAGAAAGCAATGCAAAGGGCGCTCATTC
>JBGVHY010000073.1:0-3459 GCA_045122755.1 Acutalibacteraceae bacterium
TTATATAACACGCATTATATCAGCTGACAGCCAATATTAACATTTTTTCGTTAATTGTTTGTGCAAAATGCATAAAAATTATTTTTATTTTTGGAAATTTGAAAAAATCAGCCGTGAAAATGCTTAAAAAACACAAAATTATGCCAAAAAATAAAAAAGTTTGTGTCCGATATTGAAAGATTTTTTTAATAAAATGTTTCGTAAATTCAAACTAGTTAAGAATTTTATGTGACTTTACACAAAGAAATATCACTATTTAACAAGAAATGACCCTATATATGTGGTAACATTAATCATCATTGAATAAATATCTCTATTGATTTGTGCATTTTGCACAAAATAAAAGCAACCTATATGTGCACTGTGCTTAAAAAGAAGTGCGAGATATGGGCTTGTTCATATTTTGTTTACAAAATGAATACAAATAGAGTATTTAGGAGAGGAATGCCTGTTCAAACAGGACAAAAAATGATTGGAGAATTAGTGATGGCAAGAGTTTTTTCCTTACTTCTGGCGGTGCTCGTTGTTTTTTCTGCAGTGAGCGTTTCGGTTTCCGCTGATGCAAACTCGGTTATCGAAATGGCATCAATGTCTGATTATGAAAAAAATCAGAACAGCGTTGCTGTTTCAGGTACAGTTACCTACAACGAGCTGGCTACTTACAATGAATATTTAAGTGCTAATTCGGATTTGGCTGATGGTACCGAAACCGTTGTTATCGGTGCGGAAAACCTTGAGAAGAAAAGCCAGGGTGTAAAAGTTGAAAACGGTAGTAATTACCCTGTAGAAGACGGTAATAACTACGCAAAGGTTGTTTATACCGGTGAGGATGATGAGGTTACTTTTAAATTTAAGTTAAAAGAAGCCGGCAAATACAACATCATCTTAAACTATCACACAGTTGACGGTAAAAACATCAATATGGTAAGAGAGTTGCAGATAAACGGCGAAACTCCGTTTGTAAATGCGGCTGAATGTAATTTTACAAGAAGCTTTGTTGACTCTCTCGTAACAAATGAAGACGGCACAGTAGGTTTCAAGACTGACTATCTCGGAAACCAGCTTCGTCCTGACCAGGAAGAAGTATTCTGCTGGAAACGTAATTATGTAGTGGATTATCTCGGCTATAACGACGGTCCGCTTACATTCTGCTTCAAAGAAGGCGTTAATACCATTTCTTTAAACGGTGTAAAAGAGCCTATGGTTATCGGAAGCATTGAAATCGTTCCGATTGAAGTTGTTGCAGATTACGATACATATATTAAACAGTATGAAAATGCTGCAAAATATGACGGTGAAGAGCTTGTTATTGAGGCTGAGGACGCTTCATCAAAGTCTGACAAGACTCTTTATCCTTCGATTGATGTATCAAGTGCGTCTACTTCTTCAGCAAGTGGTGAAACTTCTGCTTACAAGCAGTCTGTTAATATGCTTGGCGGTACTAACTATCAGTATATGCAGCAGTCTGTTACATGGACAGTAGGCGATATCAAGGAAGGCCTTTACTCTGTTAACTTCAAGTATCGTCAGAATGTAAATGACGGTATGCGTTCACCGAGAAAGCTCTATGTCAATGGTGTAGTTCCTTTTGAAGAGGCTAAGACTCTTGAATTTGGATATACAACCGACTGGAAGGTTTACTGCCCTCAGAAGGCTGACGGTTCAGAGTGTCTTGTTTACTTAAAACCTGGTGACAAGCTTACACTTGAAACCACTCTTTCAGAAATGGGTAAATACCTTAATGATACTAACGATACTCTTACTGCAATCAATGAGATTTACCGTAAGATTATCAAAATCACAGGTACTGACCCTGATACAAACCGTGACTATCAGTTAGATGAGCTTATTCCTGAGGATATTGAGGCACTCGGCACTTGCGCTGAAACATTGCAGTCAATTGTTGATGGCATCACAGAATACACAGGTGAGGCAAGCTCAGGTCTTTCAACACTCAATACTCTTATCCGTCAGATGACTAAGATGTATGATGACCCTGATACAATCGGTAAAGAGCTTTCATATTTCAAATCAAACGTAGGTTCACTCGGTACATGGCTTAATACTGCTTCCTATGTTCCGCTTGAGCTTGACTATATTTCGCTTTCAAGTCCTGATTCTGAAATCAAGGATCCTGAAGTAGGCTTCTTCAAAGGACTTCTTTACAGCGTAAACAGATTTATTTCATCATTCGTCATTGATTACAATGCTATCGGTAACGATTCTGAAATTAATGAGGATGACGAGAGCACAATTACTGTATGGATGGCAGGCGGTCGTGACCAGTTCCAGGTACTCCGTCAGCTTATCAACAGCTCATATACTGCTGAAACAGGCAATCAGGTTAACCTTGAGCTTGTAAATATAGGTGCGCTTCTTTCTGCGGTTGTTGCAGGCATCGGTCCTGATGTTGCAATCGACCAGACACCTACTGAGCCTGTAAACTACGCGCTCAGAAATGCAGTTTATGACCTTAAGAACTTTAAAGACGACAAGGGCACTGAAGGCTCTGACTGGGATTTAGCGTTTGATGAAGTTCTTGCTCAGTTCCTTCCTGAAGCACTTACTCCTTTCTACTTCGACCGTAAAGGTGAAGGTAAAGACGAGGATACAGGTCTTTATGCATTACCTGAAAAACAGGATTATCAGGTTATGTTCTACCGTACCGACGTACTTGCTGCGGAAGGTATCGCAATTCCTGAAACATGGGACGAACTTATTTCTACCATCACTGCTTTAAATAAGAAAAATCTTGAATTTGGTATGCCTACAAGCACACAGGTTGCTAACGGCGGTACGAATACTTTCTATTCAATGCTCGTTCAAAAAGGCGGCGACCTTTACAGCGAAGACTATAAGTCAACAGCATTGAACACCGATAGTGCTATCAAGGCATTCAAACAGTGGACCAACTTCTATGTAAACTATGATTTATCGCTTACATATGACTTTAAGAACCGTTTCAGAACCGGTGAGATGCCGCTCGGTATTGATTCTTACACCATGTACAATACTTTGGCAGTTTCTGCTCCTGAAATCAACGGCAGATGGGGCTATACACTTATTCCTGGTACAAAACGTACCGATGAAAACGGTAATGAATACGTTGATCACTCAATGTCACTTACTACAAACTGTGCATTGATTCTTCAGGATTGTATTGATTACGAGCTCTCATGGAAGTTCTTAAAATGGTGGGTATCTGTTGATACACAGTCATCATTCGGTAACCAGATTGAAAGTGTCCTCGGACCTTCATCACGTTACAACACCGCCAACCTTGAGGCGTTTGACCAGCTACCTTGGACTGCTGAGGAGAAGAAAATTCTTAATGAGCAGTTGGCATGGGCTGACGCAATTCCTCAGATTGCCGGAAGCTACTTCCTTGACCGTCATATAAATAACGCATTCAGAAAAGTTGTTTATAAAGAGAAAGACGCAAAGGACACATTGTTCGAT